>CAJYBQ010000021.1 GCA_913064755.1 uncultured Alphaproteobacteria bacterium | reverse complement strand
GATGGGTGTTCGTTTGCGCCAAAAGCAAATCCGGAAGGGTCAAGGCGCTTGAGGCCGCCCAAAGCAATTGCGCCAGTTGAAGTTGATCGTAGAGGTCATGTTCAAACAAAAGCACGGTCCTCTCATCCGCCAGCGCTACGTCATACCGTTGATCGCGCGCGGCCATATCCAGCAATACCGACGCTTCGGACGCGCCGGACATCGTCGCCAGGAAAGAAGCTCGCGCCTGAGATTGCGTCTGCAGATTTGGCGCGGACCGGACCGGACCGTCATGCAAAACGTCGCGCCAAGGCAGGATATCCGCCTCCAGCCCGAGCGCCATCAATCTGTCGGCGATGGCGTCTCCATTGGTCACGATCAACATGGCTCAGCGCTCCCGATCAATGGCGCCTTCGGCGCTCGGGCGGTGCGGCGGCCGCCGGTTCGGCCCAGGGCGTCGACGGGGCCGGTCGGGGCATCACGGAAGCGTTGAGTATCGGCAGCGCCCGCGTGATCGACCAGGTCAGTGCCCTCGGCGGTTTCGAAAGTGATGGTGCCATCCACATCCCGCTGCCGGAAAACCTGGCGCGGGCGCAGAAGGTCCTGAACCGCATGGGCATGTCGAACCAGCTCGACGAACTGGAGACGCGTCTGAACCGCGCTGCGGAAACCGCGTCGGTGAAGGCACGGGACCTGTTCGTCACGGCGGTCGACGAAATGACCATTGATGACGCGATGAAGATCCTGAACGGCCCGGAAGATTCGGCGACGCAGTATTTTCGTGGTCGCATGACCCCGGACCTGCTCGCCGAAATGAAGCCCGTCGTCGACGAGAGCCTGGCCGAGGTCGGTGCGATCCGTACCTACGAGAACGCGGTCGGACAGTTCGGCAACATGCCGCTGGTTCCGGACCTGCGGGCGGACCTGACCACCCACGTGCTGGATCTCGGTCTCGACGGCATCTTCCATTACCTGGCGCAGGAAGAGGCGGCGATCCGTGCAAACCCGGCGAAGCGGACCACGGAACTGCTGCAGAAGGTCTTTGCGAACTGACTCGCGGCGTCATTCGGACATGCGTTCAACGTGCCTGCATTTGCGGGGCTGTGTCGGAAGTCGTTTCGTTTCATACTCTTTCACAGCTACGTGAATACAGGAGGGGACACGGTGGCAGATGACACCGGCAGCGTGACGGGCCGTCGTTTCATCATCGTTGATGACGACCGGGTTGCCGCGGGCCATGCGGCAGCGGTGCTTAAACGTGCCGGTCATACCGTGCAGATATTCCAGTCCAGTCCCGAGGGGCTGGAGGCCATCCGCAAGGAGAAGCCCGATGGTGTCGTCACCGACATCATGATGCCGGAACTGGACGGACTGGAACTGACCCAGCGCCTGCGGGAAGACCCGGCATTCAATGACACCCGGATATTCGTCTTTTCCGGCAAGGCGTTCGACTATGATCGACGCCGCGCGCTGGAAGTCGGGGCCGATGCCTTCATCCAGAAGCCGATCAAGGGCGACGTGTTCCTGGAAACGGTCGACCGCATCCTGAACGACAGCATCGTCGCGCGGTTCTGGGGGGTGCGTGGCACCTTGCCGAAGCCGGGACCGGACAGCCTGAGATACGGTGGCCAGACGAACTGCATCACCCTGTCGTTCCCCCGTGGCCAGTTCTTCATCTTCGATGCCGGCAGCGGGATTCGCGAAGTCGGCGACAACCTGATGAAGTCGGGAAAGACGCGGACGGAGGGAAAGATATTCATTTCCCATCCGCACTGGGACCATATCAACGCCCTGCCGTTCTTTGCCCCGCTCTACGTGCCGGGCAATGACTATGAAATCCTCGGGCCGTCGCATGGCTCCATGGGAATCGGCGACCTGGTCTCGGCGCAGATGGACGGGGCCTACTTTCCCATCACGGTGCGGGAATTCGGTGCCCGCGTGACCTTCCGTGACCTGCGCGAAGGCACCTATGACGTGTCGGGCGTCAAGGTGAAGACAATGCTGCTGTCGCACCCCGGCTATTGCCTGGGGTACCGGGTCGAATACGGCGACAGGAGCTTCTGCTACATCACCGACAACGAACTCTTCCTGCCGGACTCGGAGTACCATTCGCCGGAGTACATGGAGCAACTGGCGGACTTCGTGCGCGGCACCGACATGCTGGTGACGGACACGACCTATACCGACGACGAGTACAAGTCGAAGGTCGGCTGGGGCCACAGTTGCCTCAGCCAGGTCGTTGAACTGGCTTGCCTGGCAGAGGTGAAGGAGCTTTGCCTCTATCACCACGACCCGTCGCAGGACGATGCGGACATCGACGAGAAACTGCGTGTCGCGAAGGAGATGCTGGCAGAGCGGAACGCCGGAATCCGCTGCTCCGCCCCGGCCGAGGGATTGAGCGTCAGTTTCTAGACCCCCGCCCCATCGATGGGCCGGTGACGCGACAGGACCGTGAAGCGATCCCGGTGACCTGCACGGGTGGCGGTATGGCCTCTCTGGCGCGCCCTGCTGTGGTCCGGACGGGCGGACGGTTGGTCGCGGGATCAGACGAAGCGGTTGCGAATGAACAGGGACCGGCGCGCGTTCGTCGCCGCCCAGTCCATTTCGAGTGCGACGGCAAAACCGGGCCTGTCGGCGGTGCGGGCGACACGGTTCCGGGCCGACGCCAGGTTCCAGAGCGTCAGTCCCGAATCCCGCATCGGGTCGAAATCGTCGGGCAGCATCTCGGCCAGGTGGTGCCGCCAGAGCCTGTCACGAAACTGCCTGACAGCATCCGGTTCACGCCAGACCAGGGCTGTTTCGGTATCCAGCGAGAAGCTGCGGCCATTCAGGTTGGCCGAGCCGATCATGGCGACCTCGTCATCGACGATGATCGCCTTGGCATGGACGTAGACACTGCGCGCGCCAAGGCCGATATCCTCGGGATCGTCGCTGGACTGTTCCGTCTGGCGACTGAGCAGGGTGAAGACGCCGAACCTGTCCCCGAGTTCCTGTTTCAGGCGCCGAATGTTGCGCAGTTGCAGCCAGTGGCCATGCCGCGTCGCGCTGCTCCATTCACCGTCGGGGTCCAGCCGTTCCGGCGCGATGGGCAACAGCATCACCACTTCCAGGTCGGGATGTCGGCTGGCCGCATCCGTGATCCAGTCGACCACGCGGGATTCCCGCAGGTACTGGCTTTCCACGTAGATGAAGCGCCGCGCGGAACCGATCACGTGCCGTACCGCCGATGCGATGTCGCCGGAACGATGTTCCGGCCGGTCGGCGTTTCGAACCGGCGCGGAAGCCACCGCGACCTCGCCTGCGCCCGGCTGCGCGGGGTCAGGCGGCAGGTCGTCGACGGACAGGGTTTCGAGTGTCTTCAACGTTATGGCTTCATGCCCGTCACGGTTCGGCAGGGCATCGACGTAGGCGCTGTATTCCCGGCATTCCACGTTCCACCGGGCGATGAAATGTTCCGTCAGGCGCGCAACAGACGGTCCCCGTACCCGGCAGGCCAGGTCATGCCAGGGAGAATCATCCTCGTGATCGGCCGTGTCGTATCGCCGTTCACCGATATCCAGGCCGCCGACAAAGGCGGTCCGGCGGTCCACGATGCAGATCTTCTCGTGATGGGAGCCGGGCAGGGGGCGGATCATGTGCGGGCGGCGTTTTCGGAAGCGGCCGTCTGCCAGCGCCAGGTGGGGCCACAGGCCGGGCGCCGAGGCATGAATGGCCCTGGCGGCTTCAGGGTCGCCGTCGGCTTCGGTGTTGAGGCGCCCGGTGATGGACCGCAACTCGAACTGTGCCGCGACCTGACCGGCAAGCCTCTCGGCGAGGTTGGGCAGTGCCAGGTTGCGTGAACAGATCACCTGCATCGCCTCCGGGGCGACGCCATCCAAGGCGGCGACACTGCGCAGCCGATGGAACGTGCGCCAGGCATCTCTATGCAGTGACAGGGTGAAGACCGGGTCGAAGTCCGCCAGCAGGATGCGAAATCGCACGCCACGCCTTGCCGCCCGTGTCAGCAGGCCGATCCAGTCTTCCTGTGCGTCCGTGACCAGCGACAGGTGCGGCGCCAGGGTCCAGTAGGCCATGAAGACCTCGTGCGCCGCCGTGTCGATGGCGCGTTCGATCTCCGCAAAGGTCTCGTCCGCTTCGATCAGCGGTGCGATCTCGTGGCCGGGTTCGAAGTGAAGGGGCTGCACCTGATCTGATCCATTGAGTCGGGCGGGTGCGCCCGCAGGAATGAACGCCGAGCATTGCCGATCGGGTCGGGGAATGAAAGGCCTGTTGTGGCGACCCTCAGGCCGTCCGGTCCTCGGTCAGGCCAAGCTCCGCCATCATCGTGGCGCGCATCTCTATCTTGCGGGCCTTGCCGGTCACGGTCATGGGGAATTCCGGGACGGAACGGACGTGGCGCGGCACCTTGAAGTGGGCAATCTGGTTGGCGCAGAAATCGCGGATATCCTGCAAGCCGACCTTTGCCCCGGGACGCGGCACGACCCAGGCACAGATTTCCTCGCCATACTTCGGGTCGGGGATGCCGAAGACCTGCACGTCGGTGATGTCCGGGTGCCCGCGCAGGAATTCCTCGATCTCCGCGGGGTAGATGTTCTCCCCGCCGCGGATCACCATGTCCTTCACCCGACCGATGATGTTGGCATAGCCCTGATCATCGAACCGGCCAAGATCGCCGGTATGCATCCAGCCCTTCGCGTCGATGGCTTCCGCCGTGCGCTCCGGATCGCCCCAGTATCCTTCCATGACCAGGTAGCCGCGGGTGCAGATCTCGCCCTCGCTGCCGATGCCGACGGTGCGCCCGACCTCGTCGATGATCTTGACCTCCGCATGCGGCTGCACCCGTCCGACCGTGCCGACGCGGCGGGCAATCGGATCGCTGACGGCGGTCTGGAACGACACCGGCGCGGTTTCGGTCATGCCGTAGGCAATGGTGATCTCGTCTGCATTCATGTCGCGGATCACCCGCTGCATCAGGCTGACGGGGCAGGGAGCACCGGACATGATGCCGGTCCTGAGCGACGAGAGGTCGAAGCTGTCGAACTCCGGATGATCGACCATGGCATGGAACATGGTCGGCACGCCGTGCACGGCCGTGCAGCGTTCACCGGCCAGCACGGCAAGGGTCTGGCGCGCGTCGAAGGCTTCGCCGGGGAACACCATGCAGGCCCCGTGCGCCATGGCCCCCAGGTTGCCCAGCACCATGCCGAAGCAGTGATACAGCGGCACCGGGATGCAGAGCCGGTCCTGCTCCGTCAATGCCATCGCGGCACCCGTGAAATAGCCGTTGTTGACGATGTTGCGGTGGGTCAGCGTCGCGCCCTTCGGCGCGCCCGTTGTGCCGGATGTGAACTGGATGTTGATCGCATCGGTCTGTTTCAGGCGGGCTTCCAGCCCGGCCAGGCGGCTGCGATAGGCCTGCCGGCCCCGCGCCATGACGGTGTGGTATCGGAACATACCCGGCTGGTCCCGGTCGCCCATCTGCACGATTGCACGCAGGCTCGGCAGGCGCTTCGCGTTCAGGTAACCGGGTGCGCAATGCTCCAGTTCCGGCGCCAGTTCCCGCAGCATGCCCAGGTAATCGGACGACTTGAAACGAACCGCGGTGATCAGGGCCGCACAGCCGACCTTGTTGAGGGCGTATTCCAGTTCCGACAGGCGATAGGCGGGGTTGATGTTCACCAGGATCAGCCCCAGCCGCGCTGTCGCGAACTGCGCCACCAGCCATTCCGGCCGGTTGGGGGACCAGATGCCCACCCGGTCGCCGCGATAGAGGCCAAGCGACAACAGGCCGGCGGCCAGCCGCTCCACCTGCTGATCCAGTTCCGCCCATGTCCAGCGCACGCCCGCGTCGGCGAACACGGCCGCCGGTCGGTCGGCCCACTTGCGCACGGCCCGTGTCAGCAGGCCTGAAACCGTTTCATGGCGGAGGCGCGGCCCCTTATCGCCCTTGACGTGGGAAAGGCCGCCGATCGGTGCGGTCATGACCTACATCTTGCGCCAGTCGCCCGAACGCTCGAACGCGCCGGCGGCCTGGTAGATAGTGCTTTCCGCATAGTGCTTGCCGATCAGCATCATGGAAATCGGCAGGCCCTCCGACATGCCGCAGGGGATCGCCATCGCCGGATGGCCGGTGGTGTCGAACGGGGCGGTGTTGTTCAGCACTTCGAACGCGCGGTGGATGTATTCGGCCAGCGATGCGTCGGGGGCCGGAAGCGGTGTTGCCTTCATCGGTGTCGTCGGCATCAGCAACAGGTCGTAGGCACCCAGCATCTGGTCGTAGGCAAGGCGCAGCTTCCGGGCCAGGTTCTGTGACTTGGCGTAGAAATGGCCCCGGTAGTGGCGCTGGAAATATTCACCGACCATCATGGATATCTTCAGGCTGTCGGACAGTTCATCCGCCCGGTTGCGCCAGTTGGAATGGAAGTCCAGCAGGCTGGTGACATACAGGCCTTCCCAGCCCGTGCCCATGCCGTTGCCCTTCATCATCTGGTTGGTCAGCCCCTCCAGCGCGATGGGCGTCCAGATTGCCGGCCCCATGTTGTGCATGGGGATCGATATCTCGTCCACCGTCGCGCCCATTTCGCGGAACCGTTCCGCCGCGGCCATGTTGGCGGCATCCACGTCGCGTTCCGACTCCTCGCGGCCGAAACCTTCCTTGACCAGGCCGATGCGCAGGCCACCGACGCCCCGATTGACCGCCGCCGTGTAGTTGTCGACCTTCGGCGCATACTGGCGCGGGTCCAGGCCGTCCTCTCCCGCGATGACTTCCAGCATCAGCGCATTGTCGTGGACGTTCTGGGTCATCGGCCCGGTGTGATCGATGGTGTTCTCGATCGGCATGACCCCGGAGTAGGGGACCAGACCATGCGTCGCCTTCATGCCGTAACAGCCGCAGAAGCTGGCCGGCATGCGGATCGAACCGCCCTGGTCGCCGCCAATGGCCATGTCGACTTCGCCCGCACCGACCAGCGCGCCCGAACCGGAGGACGAACCGCCCGCACTGCGGCCCCGCATGTGCGGATTGTGCACCGGTCCCGTCGCATTCGTGTGGCTGCTGCCCGACAGGCAGAAGTATTCGCAATGGGACTTGCCGACGATCGTGGCTCCGGCGTCCAGCAGGCGGGTGACAATGGTGGCATCCACGTCGGGAACGTAGCCCTTCAGCGTCGATGCACCGTTCATCATCGGCACACCGGCCAGGCAGACGTTGTCCTTCAGCACCACGGTGCGACCGGCGAGGGGGCCACGCGGAGCGCCCTTCACCTCCGCCTTCACGTACCAGGCGTTCATCGGGTTCTCGTCCGGTCCGGGGCGATAGCCGGCCGTCCTGGGATAATCGACGGGCGGCAGGTAATCCGGCTGCGCGTCGATCAGGTCATAGGCCTGCATGTTGGGTTCCATCAGATCCATGAATTCCTGGATCCGTTCGTCCGACATGTTCATGCCGAAATCTTCGACGATGGAACGCATCTGCTTCAGGGTCGGTCGCTGGACAGTCATGTAGATCGCCTCCTGTATCGGCGTCTGTCGAGAAGCCTGTTGCTGCGGCGCCGCGCTGTTGCGTCGGGCCTTGCCGCCGGTCTTGGGGGTGCTTGCGGCGCTTGCCTGGCCGTCGGTTGCGCGGCTGGCGGTCGGGGTGCCGGCGGCTATTGCCGTCCTGGGCGCACCGTTGCCCGCACCGAAGCCGGTGAATTCGTCGATCAGGTCCGCATTGCCGGACGCGGTATCGACCTCCCCCGTCACCACACCCTTCTGCAGCAGCAGGATACGATCCGACAGGCCGGTTATGAATTCCAGGTTCTGTTCCACCAGCACGATGGAGATGCCCCGTTCGTCGCGCAGCTTGGCCAGCAGTTCGGCAATGTCGTCGACGATGGATGGCTGGATACCCTCGGTCGGCTCATCCAGCAGGATCAGGTCCGGGTCGCTGATCAGGCACCTGGCCAGGGCGACGATCTGCTGCTCCCCGCCCGACAGTGCTCCGCCAAGGCGGTCCATCATCGGCACCAGGCGCGGGAATTCCGCGACCATGCGCTCCACCGCCTCGTTCTCGTCGGCGTCGTGGGACACGATGCCCATGCGCAGGTTGTCGGTGACCGACAGCATGGGAAAGATGCCGCGTCCCTGGGGTACGTAGCCGATGCCCAGGCGGCTGCGGGTATGCGCCGGCTCCCGGGTGATATCCATGCCGTCGAAGTCGATGCGCCCGCCCGTGGGCTTGATGATGCCGCAGAGGGTCTTCAACAGCGTTGTCTTGCCCATGCCGTTGTGGCCCAGGACGCCGACGATCTCGCCGTCGCCAACGGTCATGTCGATGCCATGCAGCACCGGCACCCGGCCATAACCGGACCGAAGGCCCTTCGTGCTCAGAATGGTGTCGCTGCTCATTTGTTCCGATGCCCCAGATAGACTTCGCGAACCATGGGGTCCGCCGCAACGACATCCATCGTGTCCTCGATCAGGATCGAACCGCGATGGAAAACGGTCACCTTGTCGGCAATCATGCGGATGAACTGCATGTCATGTTCCACGACGATCAGCGATGCGGTCTTGTTGATTTCCCGGATCAGTTCGGCTGTCAGCTGCACTTCCTCGTGCGTCATGCCCGCCGCCGGTTCGTCGAGCAGCACCAGCCAGGGCTCTGCCGCGATGACCATGCCCAGTTCCACCCACTGCCGCTGGCCGTGGCTGATCTCGTTCACCACCTCGCGGCGAATGTCGGTCAGCCGGATGCGGTCCAGTGTTTCCTCCACCAGGCTGCGGGCGCGGGCTGCCGGATGAAAGCGCCGGGCGGCGAGCCAGATGTTTTCCTGTACCGTCAGCCCCTCGAACACGTTCGGCACCTGTGTCTTGATGCCGACGCCCAGCCCCGCGATCTCGTGACTATGCGCGTGGTTCACGTTCAGGTCGCGGATCACCACGTCACCGAACGTCGGTTTCAGCTGCCCTGTCAGGCACTTGAAGAACGTGCTCTTGCCGGCACCATTGGGACCGATCAGGCAGCGCAATTCCTTCTCGCGCAGGGTGAAGTCCACCTGGTCGACGGCGACAACGCCGCCGAAGTGCATGGAAAGGCCCCGGGTCTCGACAACGATCTCACCCTTCATGGTGCGTCTCCACCTTGCGGGGGGACCTGTTCCGGCGTCTGCGGCCCTGACGCGCGAAGGCCCCGCTCCGGCCCCGCTTGCGGTCCCAGAGGTCGATGATGCTGGGAACGATACCCTTTGGCCCCAGCAGCACGAAGACCACCAGGATCACGCCCAGCACCAGGTTGTTGTTGATGGATGACTGCTGCCCCAGGGAACCGATCAGGTAGAACAGGCCGAACGCGCCCAGGATCGGGCCGATCAGGGTGCCGCGCCCGCCGACAATCACCCAGATGATGGTCAGGGCCGCGTTGTAGAGGTTGAACACGTCCGGCGTGATCCGCCCGACGCCATTGGCAAACAGCACCCCCGCCGCGCCCGCCAGTCCACCACCGATCGCGAACAGGATCAGCTTGTGCAGCCGGACGTCGTAGCCGACCAGTTCGGCCCGCAGTTCGTTCTCCCGAATGGCGACGGCGACACGGCCGAAATGTGATCGGATCAGCCAGACACAGAGGAAGTAGCCGATGATCAGGGCGGCCATCGCGACGTAGAAGACATCTTCGGGGAACAAGATCCAGCTGGCATCGCCGGGCACGTTCAGAGGTGGCGCATTCATGCCGTTGAAGCCGCCAAGCTGCGCGTCGCCGATCTTGTACTCCGGGCCGGAGGTGCGGCGCATCAGGTTGTAGAAGATCAGTGATACCGTCAGCGTGATGACGCCCAGGTAGACGTCGGACACCCGGCCATAGAACATGAAATAGCCGAGCACGGCGGCGAAGGCCGCTGCCACCAGGATGGCGACGACGATCGCCCAGCTGGTCCCGCCGAAGTTGATCGCGGAAATGACATAGGCATAGGCGCCGATGCCGAAGAACGTCGACTGACCAAAGCACAGGATGCCGCCGAAGCCCCAGATCAGGCCCAGGCTGAGGGCCAGCAGGGCCATCGCGATGGCGGTTGTCAGGTTGATGATGGTGAACAGTTCCAGCACCTGCGGCGCGCCGATCAGGAAGACCACCCCGACAATGGCGATCAGGATCAGCCAGGAATTCTCGCGGGTGCGGTTCACAGGCTTCTCCGGAACAGGCGGGCGGTGATGCCCTGGGGCATCAGGCGCAGCAGGACAATGGCGACCACCAGCAGACCGACCTCGCCCATGGTGGGGCCGGTGATGTAGCTGAGCACCGAGTTGACGCTGCCGAGCAGCGTCGATGCGGACAGGGTGCCGGCCAGGATGGCGGTGCCCCCGGAAATGACCGTGATGAAGGCCTTGGCGATGTATGTAGCGCCGATGGAGGGCAGCACGCCCGTGATCGGGGCCAGAAGTCCGCCGGCCAGCCCCGAGACGGCGGCACCCACGCCGAAGGTGATGGCATAGGTCCTGCTGGTGGAGACACCCAGGGCGGAGGCGATCTCTGCCCCCTGCATGGTGCCGCGCGCAATCAGGCCGATGCGCGTGTACTTGAGCGCGCAGTAGGCAAGGATCGACAGCACGGCGGTCACGCCGATCAGGAACAGTTCATAGCCCGAGGAAGTGAAATCCCCGATGTGGATCGCGCCGAGCGGGGGAGAGATGGAGGTCGCTGTCTGGGCACCGAAGATGGTGGTCACCAACCCGATCAGGACCAGCGACAGCCCCCAGGTGGCAAGCAGCGTGTCCACCATGCGCCCGTAGAGAAAGCGGATCATCACCCGTTCGACGATCACGCCGATGATTCCGACCACCAGCGGTGCCAGCACCAGCATGGCCAGCCAGATGTTCAGCCCGGCATTGGTGCTGACGACGACTGTATAGCCGCCCAGCATCAGGAACTCGCCATGGGCAAGATTGATGACACGCATCATGCCGAAGATGATGGCCAGGCCGAGCGAGATCAGCACCAGGTTGGCGATGCCATAGACGATCTGCAGGGCCAGAGCGAGGTAGAGGTCCAAGGTCGGGATTTCCTTAACACTGGCAGCGGGCGCTACGCGGGACGGGATCGGGTACCAGGCGTCGTTGCGAAGTCCGGACGGGTGAGCCGTGCCCACCCGTCCGGTTTCCGGCCCTACTTGATACCGGCAGCTTCCAGCCCGTTCTCGAAGTAGAACTTGACCGTGTCCGGATTGGCCTTCAGGTCACAGACCTGCATGGTGTCCGTCGGTTCCTGCGCCAGGAAGGTTTCCTGCACCTCGAACTGCTTGTCCTTCAGTTCGGCGATATAGGTGTTCAACGTCTCGTGGTGCGTCGTCGGTTCGATGGCGATGGTACCGCTCGGGGCGTCGATCTTCACCGGTGCTTCCAGCGCCTCGATCACCTTCATCCGCTCGACCGATCCCGCGTCGCGAACCGCCTGGGCCCAGAGCATCACGCCCTCGTAGGACCTGACAGCCAGTTCGTTCAGGTACGGGGCCGCCGCGCCGCCGTTCGCTTCCTGGAAGCGCTTCACGAAGGCCTTGTTGGCCGGCGTGTCGATTTCCTGGAAATAGCTGTAGGCGGTCAGGATGCCGTTGCCTTCCTCGGCGGACATCAGCTGATGCTCGTTGCCGACACCATAGGTGGTCGATGCCAGCGGGATGTTCTTGTGCATGCCGGCGGCAGCGTACTGGCGATAGAAGGAAATATGTGCGCCACCCACCAGTGCCGACCAGATCATGTCGGGCTTGGCGGCCTGGATCTTCTGGATGGTCGGGCCGAAATTGGTCACGTCGAGGGGGAAGAACTCGGTGGCAACCGTCTCGCCGCCTTCGTCGCGCACGAACTTCTCGACCCAGTCGGCAATGATCTGGCCGTAGTTGTAGTCGGCGGCCAGGATGTAGACCTTCTTGCCCCATTTCTTCATGGCATGCGGGACCAGCTTCTCGACCGTGTGGGCCGGGGTGGAGCCGGTGCAGAAGACGTTGCGGTCACAGACGCCGCCTTCGTACTGGGTGTTGTAGAAATAGAGCGTCTGGAAGCGGTCCAGCGTCGGGCGGATCGCCTCACGCGATGCGGAGGTGATGCCCGCATGAACGACATCGGCACGGTCGGATGCGGCCGCCTGGGTCGCGTACTGGGTGTAGTACTGGATCGATGACTGCGGGTCGTACATCTTCAGATCGACCTCGCGGCCCAGCAGACCGCCGGACGCGTTGATCTCGGCCACCGCCATCTTGGTCGCGGCCACCATGGGCTTGCCGTAGATGTCCAGGCCACCGGACTGGTCGAGGATGCTGACCAGCTTGATCTTGTCGGCGGCCATGGCCTTGCCGATGATCGCCGGTGCGGTGAGGGCTGCTGCCGTGGCGGCGGTGCCCTTCAGAAATGTCCTGCGTGTCGTGCTCATTATCGCGCTCCCTGTTATGCGGGCCGTCTGGCAGCCCGTTCCCGGCCCGAGGGCCATTGCCTCGACGAAGTCTTGCTCAACTGTCCTTCTGTTCTTCCTTGCTGCCTGCCGCGGGCGCATCGCGGTCGATGGCGCCCGAAAGGCCCTGCAGCCCGTCGCCGACATTCATCCCGATATCCTCGCCCAGTTTCCTGATCGCGGGCAGCTGCAGCGCCATCGACAGCACACTGTCGACCACCTGGTTGATCGGCGCGGTGCCATTGCCACCGCTGCCACCGTTGCCCGCGGCGTCGCCGCCGTCCCCGGCACCCTTGCCGTTGAGGCCGGAGATATGATTGAGGCGGATGCTGTCGATCTTCTCTGCCGGCTTGGTCATGCGTGACACGACCTCGGGCAGGGCGGTGATCTTCGCCATGTCCAGCTTCAGTCGCATCAGGCGCTCGCTCTGGCCGTTCTCGGCCTCCACCAGGGCCTTGCGGCCTTCCGCCTCCGCCAGCATCTCGATGCGCTTGGCGGTGGACGCGATGTCCGTGGCATCCGCCTTGGCCTTGGCCATGGCCATGATGGTTTCCGTCTCGCTGCGGACCCGGGTGTCGTCCACCTCGGCCTCCTCGGCGGCACGTATCAGCGCCAGCTGCTTGGTCCGACGGGCTTCGGCGATCACCCTGGACGTTTCAACACCGGCCTCTGCCTCGACACGCTTGGCCTCTTCCATCAGGGCGGCGGCACGGGCCTTGGCTTCCTCGATACGCTTGGCTGCCAGGGCGACCTCCCGCTCGTGCCGGGCGGTCTGGGTGCTCAGCTCGCTTTCCACTTCCATCCGGCGGACTTCGCGGTCACGCCCGATCTCGGCAGTCTTCACCACCTTGTCACGTTCGATCCGTGCCGCTTCCCGACGGCGTTCGGCCAGGGCCTGCTGTTCGGCGATCTCCGCCTGCGACGCGGCGCGCTGGCTCTCGATCTCCTGCTGTTGCGCCTGCTGCGCCAGTTCGGATTCCTGTTCGATGACGAACTTCTGCTTCGTCGCTTCCAGCTGGCTGCGGCGGACGGCGACATCGGCCTCGGATTCGATCGCCGCGCGTTCCTTCTTGGAGGTCGCGATGATCTCCGACAGGCGCCGCATGCCGATGGCGTTGAAGGCGTTGTTCTCGTCCAGCGCCGCGAAGGGGGTCTGGTCGAGGCGGGTCAGCGCCACGTTTTCCAGCAGCAGGCCGTTCATGGCGAGTGTCGGTGCCAGTGCCGCGGAAACTTCCTTCACGTATTCGCCGCGGCGATCCTGCAGATCGTCCATCGTGTAATGCGCGGCCACGGACAGCATGGCATCGACCAGCTTGCCTTCCAGGGTCTCGGCCAGTTCCGTGGGGCGGAACGACTTGCCGGCCAGGGCCTGGGCGGCGGTGGTGACGCCCTCCGTCGACGGGTTCACCCGGACGTAGAATTCGGCAGATGCATCAACCCGCAGCCTGTCCTTGGTGATGATGGACCGACCGCCCTTCCGTTCGATCTCCAGGCGGGTGGTCTTCATGTTCACTTCGGAAATGCGATGGATGATCGGCAGGGCGATGCAACCCTTTTCCATCACGATCCGCTGACCGCCGAAACCCGTCCGGATCAGCGCCACTTCGCGGCTGCCCTTTCGATAGAACCGGTTCAGGAACAGGATGACGACGATCAGGACGATGATCGCGACGACGATTGCTACTAGCCAGCTCATTGGCACCCCCGTACCGGCCCGGCAAGGTCCGCAATAGCCTGCGGTTTCGCCGTCCGGAAAGAACGGAACTTGCTGAAGAAAACAGCAATTCCAGATGTGATGACAAAAGCGTCTGGTTTCGCTGCGCGGGATTCAAGTGCTTCATGCCGTGGCGTAAATATTGGGCGCGTGTATCATATCTTGGGCGCGGTTCTGTCCAATTTTGCGGCAAGTGACTGAAGGGAGAGATCATGTTGACCATCACGGCGATCATTCGAACCAGGGATGGACACGCTGACGAGATGCGCCAGGCCCTGCTGGACGTGGCAGCGCACGTGAGGGCGAACGAGCCGGAAACCGTGGGGTTCTTCATCTCGGAGGATGCGACCCGGCCGGGCACCTTCACCACCTACGAGCGGTTCACCGACCAGGCGGCGATGGATCGCCACAACGGCTCGGAAGCGGTCGCGAAGTTCTTCGGCATTGCCGAACCGCTGCTGGACGGCGAGGTCACGCTGGTCACCTGCAACGAGGTCTTCGCCAGGTAGTCCGGTCAGCCAAACCCGGCCGCGTTCGGCAACCAGGTGGCAAGCTGCGGGAAAGCCAGGACGGCAGCCAGGCCGCCGAGCAGCAGGAAGACATAGGGGAAGATGCCCCGGATGACGTCCGACATGGGCGCGTTGGCGATGCCCTTGATGACGAACAGGTTCATGCCGACAGGCGGCGTGATCAGCGCCAGTTCCAGGTTGATCATCAGCAGGATGCCGTACCAGATCGGGTCGATGCCGAGTTGCAGCATCACCGGATAGATGATCGGCGTGGTGATCAGGATGATGGAGATCGTCTCGAGGAACATGCCGAGGATGAAGACCACCACCATGACCGCCAGCACGAACATCAGCGGCGTCAGTTCGTAGGTGATCACGGTTTCCACCAGTTCGGCGGGCAGGCGGATGATGGTCACGGCATGGCCGAAGATCGCGGCCGCGGCCAGGATCATGAACAGCATCGCCGTGGTGCGCACGGTCTCCTGCGCGGTTTCCCACAGATCGCGCCAGCCAAAATTGCGATAGACCACGACGCCGACGAACAGGGCGTAGAAGCAACCGATGGCCGCCGCCTCGGAAGCGGTGAAGACACCGAGGTAGATGCCGCCCAGCACGATCGGGGGCATCAGCAATGCCCAGAAGGCACGGCCCACGGCACGGCCGCATTCGCGGAACCCGATCCAGCCGGGATTCTCGATATCCTTTCGCCGCACTGCACTCCACATGCAGTAGAGCGCGAAGATCAGCGCCATCAGCAGGCCGGGAACGATCCCCGCCAGGAACAGCGCGCCGATCGAAACCTCCGTCACGATGGCATAGAGGATCAGCGGCCCCGACGGCGGGATCAGGATGCCCAGGGTGCCGCCCGCGGCGATGACGCCATAGGCGGTATGCGGCGGATAGCCGAAACGGCGCATCTGCGGAATCGCCGCCGTGCCGATGGTCAGCGCGGTGGCGACGGAGGAACCGGAGATGGCGGCAAAGACGGTGCAGGAAAGGACGGTTGCGATGCCGAGCCCGCCGGGCAGGTGCCGGACCATGGCATTGGCGGCTTCATACAGGTGATCGACGACCTTCGACCGGATCATGATGAACGCCATGAACGCGAACATCGGGATCGCGGTCAGCAGGTTGTTGTTCAGCTTCGCGAATACCGTGTCGGCGATGGCGTGGACGTGGCCCTCTGTCAGCAGGGTCACGATCAGCGATGCCAGGCCGAGGGCGGCGAAGATCGGCGCACCGGTCAGCAGCAGGCCGAGCAGCAGCGCAAGTATGACGACGAGTGTCACTGGTCGACCTTCGCGTTGATCAGGATGGAGCAGAGCCGGGCGACCGCAATCGCGATCACCAGGCCTCCACCGATGATCAGCGCCAGTTGCGGTATCCACATCGGCAGGGCCAGGTAGCCCTCCGAATAGATCCCGAAATCGTAGGAGAAGCTGACGGCGGTGATGCCGCTGACCACGATCGCGCTCATGATCAGGATGACGGCCACCATGCCCCAGATGCCGGCAAGCAGGCTGGCCGACCTGCGCAGTCGGGAGGTCAGCAGATCGACGCTGATGTGTTCGCCCCGACGCAGGGTTTCCGCCGCGCCGAACATCACGATGGCGACCACCAGGAAGCCGGAGAGTTCGTCCGTCCACGTGACCGGGGTGCCGAGCACGTAGCGATTGAAGACGCTGTAGCCCGTGATGGCCAGGACAACAAGCACACCCACGGCGGCAACTGCCGACCCCAGCTTCATGACCGGGGTCAGCAGGCGCTCGAGCATGCCGGGATGCGGGGAATCAGGGGAAGGCGCGTCGGACGCACCTTCCCCATGCATGCCATGGTTCATCGTTTTGCCCCAACGGGCCGTTGCGTGGTCAGGTGCCGGCTTACTGGCCGATCTTGTTGACCAGTTCCAGCAGCTTCTTGCCGTCTTCGCCGGTCTCTGCGGCGAAGGCCTTGTCGAAGGCCGGTCCCATGGCCGCCTTCATCACCGCAACCTGCTTGGCGGTGTGGATATGCACCGTCACGTTCTTGGTGGCGAGATTGTAGGGCGCGGCACCGGCGGCCTTTTCGGTCTCGGCAACGGCCCATGCAGCGGCCTTGGTGCCGGCTGCGGCCAGGGCGGCCTTGTTGGCGTCGCTCAGCCCGTCATACCAGCCGGGGTTCACGTAGCCATGGAAGAAGACGCTGAACAGCGGCGACGCAACCACCTGGTCCTGCACTTCGTAGTACTTCCGCGACCAGGTCGCCGCGATGTCTGTCAGACCCGCATCGATGACGCCGGTGGACAGGGCCTGGTAGACCTTGGAACCGGACATTGCGGACGGTGCTGCACCCATCGCGGACAGGCCGGCATCGACGATCGGGTTCAGGCCGCGGATCTTCACGCCCTTGAAATCATCCGGTGTCAGCAAGGGCTTGCCCTTGGACGTGTAGGCGCTCATCCGGGTGGT
>CAJYBQ010000020.1:15000-17098 GCA_913064755.1 uncultured Alphaproteobacteria bacterium | reverse complement strand
CGCGGGCGGCCGGGCAGCACCAGCGCCCCCGGCCCACCGGCAAGGTGGCGGTCTGCCAGGCCGGACATGGTGCAGGCCGCGGCCATGTGGCCGGTCGTGATCCCGGAGCCGCAGAACCGGTCGAGGGTCACGCCGCTGGACTTGGTGCTGTATCCGGCATCAAGCGCCGCCATCCGGCCAAGGTCGCCGCTTTGCGTGCTGACCTGGGCGCTGGTGCCCCAGACGATGTCATCGACTTCCTCGGTATTCATGCCGGTACGTTCGGCCAGTGCCCGCAACACGGGTGCCTTAATCGGCTGCGGGTGAAGTTTCGACAAGGGACCCTTGCCGTACTTGCCGATACCGCGCGGCGTGCGGCACGCATCGATGATCCAGGCTTCGCCCATCAGTTCTCTCCCCGATTTTGAACAATCATGGCCCATCAATACCGAACTGGCACGGCCCGCGGTGTGAAATCGACGCAATACTGCCCCTCGGAATCGATCTTCCGCCCCCTCGACCGCGAGCCACGACGTGCGGACCGGTCAATGGCGCATGGGTACCGTGAAATCCGCATCCGGCTGTTCCGGCGGTCCGACATGCGCGCCGATGATGGTCAGCAGCAGGCGCACACGCGCCAGCTTGTCAGCGTCCCCCGCGTCCGCGGCCCGGGTGCTGCAGAAGGTCACGATGCTGCACCCGCCTGCCCGTCCATGACCCATTCCGACGCCGTAGAGAAATCGATAACCCGCATCGTGCAGGGCCTGGTCGAGCTGGCGGGCACCGTCGGAGAGGTCCGAAACCGCCTGCAGGGTCCCCGGCAGGGCCGTGATCGGCGTGGTCTCGGTGCGGAAATGCGCGATGAACGGATCATGGTCGAACAGTCCCTGCTCCGCATAGACGGTCAGGAACGCGGGATCCATCGAACTGCGCGCCCAGACGGGCTGCATTCCCGGTCGCTGCACCACACCGACTGTCAGCGCGCAGCCACCATTGTCGCCGACAAGCGCATTGGCGCGGTCCCAGATGGCGGCGTCATCCGTCAGCCCGTCAAACGCCGTGACGACCTGCTGTACGAAGCTGTTGTCGGCTCCGGTCATCGGCCCGCTCCCCTGATCTCGTTTGACCGTCATTCTAACCGACCGGGACCCGGTTCACGAAACACGCATTCGGTTTCGATCCCTGCCCGCAGTCTTCATGAAGAGGGATTCAGGCTGGAAGATGGATGCAGGCAGCGCGGCCCGGCGTCCAAACCGTGCAGAAACAGGATCCCCGTCAGGGCTTCCTGTCTTCGACACCCGAATAGACCGCGGCCTTCATGCGCGCAGAACTGTCGGCATGGCTTGCCCAGGCGTCGGCATCCAGATCCGCGCGCGGCCCCGGCAACAGGTCGAAGTGTCCGTACCTGTCTTCCCCCCTGACCAGGACCGCGGCATCCCGCAACTTGGTCTGCCGGGCGCTGGTGGGGATGTAGCGAATGGCAAAGCCCAGCCTGCGATCATCGGAGACATTCGGCCGTGATCCATGGGTCAGCAGGACATGGTGCAGGGAAAATTCTCCTGCCCGCAGAACCACGTCCGTTGCCCGGGATTCATCCACCTCGACGGCAATCTCCTGTCCGCGACTGAGCAGGTTGTCCGCGTCGAAGGTATCGGCATGGGCCTGCTGCCCGGTCTTGTGGCTTCCCGCCAGGAACCGCATCGGTCCGCTTTCCAGGGGCACGTCTGACAGTGCGACCCAGGCGGTCAGAATGCTGTCCGCCGGCTCCAGCCCCCAGTAGGTGGCATCCTGGTGCCAGGAGACAAAACCGCCATCTCCCGGTTCCTTGATGAAGAAATTGGTCACCCAGCACAGGATGTCGGGACCGATGATCTGCTCCACGGCATCCAGGATCGCGGGGTGGCGGGCAAGATCGTCGGCCCATGTGAAGAGCAGGTGGGCCTGGTGGCGTTTCGCGTCCTCAAGCGGCCCGCCGCACTCGGCTTCATGCGCCTCCATCCGGGCGCGGATGGATACGGCCTCCGCGGTCGACAGTCCGGGCAGCGGAAAGCAGAAGCCGTCACGCCAGTATCGTTCCGCAATCGTCGGATCGACCTGCTGCGCTGTCACTGGCTCGGTC
>CAJYBQ010000020.1:0-7500 GCA_913064755.1 uncultured Alphaproteobacteria bacterium | reverse complement strand
GGGGATCGAGCCGGACATCATCTGCGGCACATCCATCGGCGCGCTTGTCGGTGGGGCCTATGCTGCTGGAAAGATTGAAGTTCTGGACGAATGGGCGCGACGGATGACCCGCGGGCGCATGCTGCGCTACCTGGATGTCGGCCTGGGAAGTGGCGGCATGCTGGGCGGGCGGCGTCTGCGGCGCACCCTGAAAGAGCATCTCGGTGGAATCAACATGGAGGACCTGCCCTGCCGCTTCGCCGCCGTGACGACGGAACTGGCGACCGGGCACGAGATCTGGCAGCAGAAGGGCGACCTGGTGCAGGCCATCAGCGCGTCCTACGCCCTGCCCGGCATCTTCCCGCCGGTGAACGTGAACGGGCGCTGGCTCGTCGATGGCGCCATGGTCAACCCGGTACCGGTCTCCGTCTGTCGTGCCCTGGGTGCCCGGCTGGTCATCGCGGTGAACCTGAACAGCGATACCTTCGGCACCAACAACCTGGCGGCACAGATGATCGACGACGATCTGAAGTTCGACGAACTGCTGGAGCGAATCCGTGCGAACCCCGACGAGATGCTCAGTCCCTCAGCACTGGTGATGCGGCAGGTATTCGGCAAGTCCGACGACGCGCCGAGCATCTTCAGCGTCCTGCTCGGCACGCTCAATATCGTGCAGGACAGGCTGAACCGGTCACGCATGGCCGGCGACCCGGCCGATATCGACATCGCCCCCAGGCTGGGCCACGTCGGCCTGCTGGAATTCGACCGGGCCGAGGAAGCCATAGAGGAAGGCCGCGCGGCGGTGGAACGTGCCCTGCCCGCGCTGGCCGATGCCTACGCCATACTGGCCTAGGGGGCGGCACGCGAGGAGCGCGTCGTTGCACGGCCCTTCACCGTCGCACCGTCACTTTCGATTAACCGCTTTCTGGCTTAGTGTCCGACCTCGGATTCCCGCCGCTCCACAGGTGTTTCATGGCCGCCCTCTTCTCTGTCTCCGCGCTGTTCCTCGGAATCGCGCTGATGATGCTCGGCAACGGGCTGCAAGGTTCCCTGCTCGGCCTGCGTGGATCACTGGAAGGATTCGACAATCAGGTGCTCGGCCTCGTCATGTCGGGCTACTTCGCCGGCTTCCTGGCCGGATCCCTGTTCGCGCCCAGGGTGGTGGCCAGGGTCGGCCACATCCGGGTGTTCGCCGCCCTCGCCTCCCTCGCCTCCGCCGCCGTGCTGGTGCATTCGATCTTCATTGATCCATGGGTCTGGTTCGGCATGCGGCTGGTCACCGGTTTCAGCTATGCCGGGCTCTATATCGTGGCCGAGAGCTGGATCAACGATCTCAGCGACAACCGGAACCGGGGGCGGCTGCTCGGCACCTACATGGTCATCCAGCTGGGTGCCCTGTCCGCGGGCCAGTACCTGCTGGCCGCATCCGACCCCAGCGGCGCGAACCTGTTCATGATCGTCGCGGTCCTGGTATCCCTGGCCCTGCTGCCGGTCTGCCTCGCCGCCTCCCGCGCGCCGGACTTCACCGAACCGGAGACCCTCAGCTTTCGGGAACTGTTCCTGCTGTCGCCCCTGGGCAGCATCGGCATGACGCTGAACGGGGTGGTCAACGGGGCCATCTTCGGGTTCGCCGCCATCTACGCCCAGCAGATCGGGCTGACGGTGACGGAGATCTCCACCTTCATCGCCGCGATCTTCCTGGGGGGCATGCTGCTGCAGTTTCCCATCGGCCGCATATCCGACATGATCAACCGGCGGCTGGTGATCACCGTCGTCACCTTCGCGGCCATGTTCGCCGCCATCTTCGCCATGCTGCTGCCGGAACCGGTGACCGTGCAGCCACCGCACATGACCGAAGCACGCAACGTCTGGCCCTTGATCATCGTCATGGCCCTGTTCGGCGGATTCTCCATCCCCACCTATTCGCTGTTCAACGCGCATGTGAACGACCGGGTGCCGCTGAAGAAGATGGTCGCCGCGTCCAGCGGGCTGATCTTCCTGAACGGGTGCGGCGCGATCCTGGGTCCGAACCTGACCGCCCTGAGCATCGAACTGACCGGACCGGTCGGGTTCTTCATCACCCTGGCCGGGATTCACGGCCTGATCGGCGTCATCACCCTCTACCGCATGCTGCGCCGCCCCGCCCCGACCGCGAAGCAGCAGGTGGATTTCGTGGCCATGCCGGTGCGCGGCACCTCCTACGCCGTGCAGCTGACGGCCGAGCAGGATGAACCGGACCCCGACGCGCCAAGCGACGAAGAGCTGGAGATCGCCGCCGAACCGGGACTGGAAGCCATGTACGGCATGCCCGACGACACTGCCGTTCACCGGGTAGATGACATCACACCGAAGGGAAATACCGATGGAAACCGCTGACGTCGTGGTCAACGGCGTAGGAGTCGTCGGCCCCGCCATCGCCCGGCAACGGGCGCGCGCCGTACTGGTGTGGAGCGTGCTGGAACGGACAGCGCTGATCGGCTCGATCACCAGTTCCCGCAATTCGGAGGTCATCCACACCGGCATCTATTTTCCGAAGGGCAGCCTGAAGGCGCAGACCTGCGTGCGCGGCAAGGCGCTGCTGTACGACTTCTGCGCCACCTACGGGGTCGCGCACCGCAATTGCGGCAAGCTGATCGTCGCCGCCGACCCGACACAGGTCGACGACCTGCAGGCCATCCGGGCGAAGGCCGCCGCCAACGGGGTGCATGACCTGCGCGATGTCGACCTGGCCGAACTGGCCGAGCTGGAGCCCGCCGTGCGCGGTGTCATGGCACTGCTGTCACCATCGACCGGCATCATCGACAGCCACGGATACATGCTGGCGCTGCAGGGTGATGCGGAAGCGCATGGCGCCATGATCGCCTTCGACACGCCGGTGACGCGGTTGGGTTTCGCGGATGGCTGCCCCACCGTCACGACCGGCGGCGCGGAGCCGTTCACGCTGCAATGCCGGACCCTGGTCAATGCGAGCGGTCTCGATGCCCCTGCCCTGGCCCGCGCCACCGAGGGGCTGCCCGACACGGCGCGGCCGGCAACCTGGTTCGCCAAGGGCAATTACTACGTGCTCGCCGGACGATCTCCCTTCAGCCGGCTGATCTACCCGGTGCCCGAACCCGGCGGCCTGGGGGTGCATGTGACCGTCGATATCGGCGGTGACGCCCGCTTCGGGCCGGACGTCGAATGGCTCGAAGCCACCTCCCCCGACGCGATCGACTACACGGTTGATCCGCGCCGGGCCGACGCCTTCTATGCCGCCGTCCGCCGCTACTGGCCCGGCCTGCCCGACGGCGCCCTGCTGCCCGGCTATTCCGGCGCCCGGCCGAAGCTGTCCCCACCGGGTGCCGCTGCCGCCGATTTCCGCATCGACGGCGAGGCGGAGCACGGCCTTCCAGGACTGATCAACCTGTTCGGCATCGAATCCCCGGGCCTCACGGCCTCCCTCGCGCTGGCGGAAATCGTGGCGGAGAAAGCCGGAACGACCTGAACAGGCGCGCCGCACACGGATGCCGCCGCGCCACGCTGGACAAGCTTCCCGCCGCTCTGCTAAAGCCCCACGGCGCGGGACCGGTGGCCGCACGATTGCGGTCACCGGTCCCGAAACATCCTGCTGGAAGGGTGGCAGAGTGGTCGAATGCACCGGTCTTGAAAACCGGCGATGCGCGAGTATCCGTGGGTTCGAATCCCACCCCTTCCGCCAGTCCTGCTCTTCTCGGGGCAGTACACGCGGCTCGAACCTCATCCTCGCCTCACCGACAATCTTCCTGTCGCGGCAAGTTCCGCGGGCGCGCTTGCCTTGTCCCTAATCGTACCCGAACCGCTCGCGCAGCTTGGCACTGAAAATGGATATGTCGCGATGGGCGACATCGAACGCCAGAAAGGCCTGCGGGCGTTCCAGGCCGGCCGGCTCGATGGCGTTGCCGGTGCAGGCGTTGAATGCCGAAACTGCCGCGCTGTCGATCAGCAGAGACCCCTTGGGTCGCTCTCTCAGGCAGCGGAAAAAGCGCTTCTGCTCCACGTCCATGTCAGCAGAGGTGTGACTGCCTCGACTTCTCAGCCGTCGAAGGCAATTGGCCTGGACCATTGCACCAGGACGACGCAGCCATCGTGGGAGACGACGTCGTGGCTGCTGCCCTCCGTGTTCACGACCAGTGATCCGGCTTGATAGGTGCCGCGTTGGTCTGTCTGGCTGCCTTCCAGTACCAGAACGGTCTCGGCACCGGTGTGCTTGTGCCGGGGAACGATTGCGCCGGGCTGGTATTTCAGCACCGCCAGGGCGGGTTCACCCTGCATGATATGGGCGATCTCGGTGCCGTCGCGAAAGGGCTGGAACTTCAGGTTCCTCCAGCCGCCATCGAGAATGCCTTCAATCTGAAACGGCTGGGTCATGGGACTGTTCCTCCAGTCAGGGCTGCGGCGATCACGGGAGTGGTCGCGGTCCAGCCGACGATCGCCCCCTGTGCGCGGATCATGTCCAGCGTAGCCTGCTTGAAGGCCGGGAAATAGCTTTCCGTCGCGTCTTCGGCCAACAGGCATTCGAAGCCCCTGTCGTTCGCTTCGCGCATGGTGGTCTGAACGCAGACTTCGGTGGTCACACCGGCGAATATCAGTTGGGTGATCCCCTTGCCGGCCAGCAGGTCGCCGAGGCCGGTGGCGTGGAACGCACCCTTGCCCGGCTTGTCGATGACGTGCTCGCCATCCAGCGGGCAGAGTTCGGGCACGATCTCGGCCCCCGGCTCGCCCGCGATCAGGACACGTCCAAGGGGACCGACATCCCCGATGCGCAATGATGGGGCCCCACGGTCGCGCTTTGTCGGCGGACAATCCGACAGGTCAGGCCGGTGGCATTCACGGGTGTGAATGATCGTCAGGCCGGCCGTGCGCGCCCCGCCCAGCAGGCGTCGTACTGTCGGCACGATGGCCGCGCCGCCGGAAACGTCATTCCCCCGCGGCGCTCCGAACCCTCCCGGTTCGATGAAGTCGCGCTGCATGTCGATGACGACCAGTGCCGTCGCGGCAAGATCCAGTTCGAACGGAAACGGCTCGGCATCAATGCTGATCATCACGCGTGTCCTGCCATGTGCTGGCCGATGACGCCGATATCGGCGTGTGCACCGGGTGTTTCATGGACAATGCCGCCTTCGGACATGACGAGGACACGGTCCGACAGTTCCAGTATCTCGTCCAGGTCCTCGCTCAGCAGCAGCACCGCCGCGCCGCTGTTCCGCGCGGCCACGATGCGGGAGCGGATGGCCGCCACCGCGGAGAAGTCCAGGCCGAAGCACGGGTTCGAGACCAGCAGCAGGTTCACGTCGCCGGTCAGTTCGCGCGCCAGGACCGCGCGCTGCACGTTGCCGCCGGAAAGCGTCTGGATCGGGCTGTCGGGCGATGCCGTCTTCACGTTGAAGGCCGCGATCAGTTCCCGCGCGCGGCTCCGCATCGCGCCTCGGTCCAGCCAGAAGCGCTTGCCGTCGGCCTTGAGGTCGAAGGATCGGAACGCGATGTTTTCCGCCACGCTCATGCGCGGCGCGCAGGCATTGCTCAGCGGTTCCTCGGGCAGGTAACGGACCCTGGCCGCATGCGCTTCCTCGCGGGTTGCGCCAAAGGGCGCACCGGCGACATCGATCCGCCCTGCCGAGATGGGGCGCTGGCCTGACAGGATTTCCATCAATTCCATCTGGCCGTTGCCGGAGACCCCCGCGATCCCGACGATCTCGCCGCCATGCACGGTGAGACTGTCGATCTCGATGGAGCGCAGGCCCGATCGATCCAGCGCGCGGATGCCCTGCAGCTGCAGCACGGGCGCGCCGCGCTCGCCTGCCCGTTCGACATCACGACGGGGCGGCTGTCCGCCGACCATCATTGCCGCCATGTCGTCATGGCTCAGATCGGCGACCTTGCCGCCACCGACATGCCTGCCGCGTCGGAGCACGGAGACCTCGTCGGCAAAGGCGGTCACCTCACGGAACTTGTGACTGATAATCAGCACCGACAGGGCGCCGGACCGGGTCAGTTCCCGGACATGGCCCAGGACCTCGTCGGCTTCCTGCGGTGTCAGCACCGACGTTGGCTCATCCAGGATCAGGAACCGCCGTCCCAGATAGAGCTGCTTCAGGATTTCCAGCTTCTGCTTCTCGCCCGCGGCCAGGCGGCTGACGGGTTCGTCCAGTGGCACAGAGAACGGCATGCGGGCCATGAAATCCTGCAACGCCGCGCGTTCCCTGCCCCAGTGAATGACCGCGGGCGTGTCCTCGCGGCTGATGACCAGGTTCTCGGCGGCAGTCAGGGCCGGGACCAGCGTGAAATGCTGGTAGACCATGCCGAGGCCGAGTGCATGTGCGGCCTTCGGGTCCGGCACCGAGACCTCGCGACCGGCAACCAGCATCGCGCCGGCGGTGGCGTGATAGAAGCCCATCATGCATTTCACCAGGGTCGACTTGCCTGCACCGTTCTCGCCCAGCAGCGCGTGGAACGACCCTGGCCGCACCTTGATGGAGACATCGTCCAGCGCCGTGAAGTTGCCGAACCGCATGGTCAGGCCGACCGTCTCGACGCCGATGGCGCCGCCGCTGCCGGAAATTCCGGTCACGGCAGCTGGCCGATGAAGGTCTGGCTGTCGGAGACCGATCCGAACACGCCGCCCTGCATCTTCACCATCTTCACCGCGGCCTCGTGATTGCCCCGGTCGGTTGCACCGCAACAGTCTTCCAGCAGCAGGCACTCGAAGCCGCGATCATTGGCCTCGCGCATCGTGGTATGAACGCAGACGTCGGTGGTGATGCCTGTCAGCACGATGTTCTCGATGCCCTGCGTCCGCAGCAGCAGTTCCAGGTCGGTGGCGCAGAAGCTGCCCTTGCCCGGCTTGTCGATGATCACCTCGCCGGGTAGCGGGGCCAGTTCGTCGATGATCTCCCAGCCGGGCTCGCCACGCACCAGAATCCTGCCGCAAGGACCCGGATCACCGATCCCTGCCCCGATCTGGCGCGACCGCCAGCGCTTGTTCGCGGGCAGGTCGGACAGGTCGGGCCGATGGCCCTCGCGGGTGTGGATGATGTGATAGCCCCTCGCGCGCATCGCCGACATCACCGACCTGATCGGTTCGATCGGCGCACGGGTCAGCGACAGGTCATAGCCCATCTTGTCGACATAACCGCCTTCACCACAGAAATCGGTCTGCATGTCGATGACGATCAGCGTGGTGTTCTCGGGTCGCAGGTCACCGTTGTAGGGCCATGCATAGGGGTCTGAATCGATCGTCGTCATTCTGCAGCCTCCGGCAGGGGATTGTAGGTACGGGTCGGCGCATCGAAACCGCTGGACGTGCCAGCGTTGACCTTCACGTCGTCCTCCCAGGGCAGGCGGTAACGGCCCGCTGGGAGGTCGGTCATGTAGGTATTTGGGCAATCCTGCGCGCCACCCTGCACGGCCACGAATCCGGGATGGCCGAACTGGTAGATGTTGTTCTCGACACCCCACCCTGTGCGGGCCTCCCGCACCAGGTCCGGGCGCACTTCCGCCGTGATG
>CAJYBQ010000019.1 GCA_913064755.1 uncultured Alphaproteobacteria bacterium | reverse complement strand
CCGCACACGCGCCGAGTCCAAGACAATGAGCAATCTGAAGAAGGGGAACGTGGTCGGTGGGCCGTGTGTCCAGGCCTGTGATCCGGATAGCCATGGCTCGGCGTCGGACATGTTGCAGATGGATCCGGCCAATCAGGGGAGGAGCCAGGAACTGGTCGGTAAGGTGAAAGGCAAGTATTTGCTTGTCGGCTCGTCCGCCTAGGGACTGAAGGATATCCGGGCGACACCGCTCGACGGTGCAATCCCCGGGGTCGAGGTCCATTCCAACATCATCGACATGATCGAGAACGAGGCCTATCTGATCCGGCCCTCCATCTCCAACGCCATCGAACTGGCGATCGTGCTGGTTGCCGGCATCATCCTGATCTGGCTGGTACCCTATCTGTCGGCGATCACGACGATCCTGTTCTTCGTGCCGTTCAGCCTGCTGTTGCTGGGGGGCAGCTGGTACCTGTTCAAGTATGAATCGTTGCTGGTGGACGGGCTGACGCCGGTCGTGGCGCTGTTCATCCTGTTCGTCCTGCTGGTCTACCAGAAATTCGCCCGCGAACAGGCGCAGAAGAAGCAGGTGCGCGGCGCGTTCGCCCAGTACCTGTCGCCGGCGCTGGTGGAACAACTTGCCGATGACCCGGATCGCCTGGTGCTGGGTGGCGAGACCAAGAACATGACGTTCCTGTTCTGCGACATCCGTGGCTTCACCCCGATCTCGGAAAGCTTCAAGGGCGATCCGCAGGGGCTGACCAAGCTGATCAACAAGTTCCTGACGCCGATGACCGACATCATCATGGCCAACCACGGGACCATCGACAAGTACATGGGCGACTGCATCATGGCGTTCTGGAATGCGCCGCTGTCGGACGACGAACATCCGCGCCATGCCTGCGAATCGGCGCTGATGATGCAGGAAGACCTGGTCCGGGTGAACGAGCAGCTGAAGGTCGAGGCGGAGGAAGAAGGACGTCCCTTCATCCCGATCCGCATCGGTATCGGTCTCAACACCGGCGAATGCGTTGTCGGCAACATGGGCTCGCAACAGCGGTTCGACTATTCCGTGCTGGGTGACGCGGTGAACCTGGGGGCACGGCTGGAAGGCCAGTCGAAGTCCTATGGCGTCACCAACATCATCGGCGAGATCACGGCAGAAGCCGTGCCGGACTACGCGATTCTGGAACTCGACCTGATCGCGGTGAAGGGCAAGGACGAGGCCGTGCGCATCTTCACCATGATGGGCGGCCCGGAAGAGGCGCAGAAGCCCGAGTACCAGGCGCTGCGGAAGGAAACCGAGGCGATGCTCGCGACATACAAGGGCATGCAGTTCGAGGAAAGCTGGGCGCACCTGCAGAAGTGCATCGAGCTGCGCCCCGACATGGATGTCCTTTGGGACCTCTACACGGAGCGGCTGGAGGAATACCGGAAGAATCCGCCGCCGCCCGACTGGGATGGCGTCTTCCGCGCGACCAGCAAGTAGGCACGCATCGGCGGGTCGGGGCAGCGCTGGCACCGCGGGGCGCGTCCTGCGCGGTTTTTGCCGCTGCTGGGTGATTGCCGCCCGGAATGGACTTCTCTATGGTGCGGCGCGTCATTTGACGTAACAGTGTGAACAGTGCCGGGGCTGACCGGTTTCGGCGCTGACTGGAAATGTTTGTTTCAAGGGGGCAGGCAATGCAAGAACCGTGTTCCATGGATATCAGCCAGCACAAGGGCATGTACGCGGCCTTCATCACGCTCAGCAAGGTCACGATCATCGGGTCGGCGATCCTGCTCATCGGCATGGCGCTGTTCCTGGTCTGAAATAGCGCGCACGACCGTTTTCGGGCGCGGCAGGGCGGACGGACGGCTGCCGGGTCCGGCACGCGGTTCGTTGCATATCTCCGGCATTGGCAATCTCTGGCACAGGCTCGACCTGTCACAGGTGAACGGGGCGTTCCAACAGCATGAAAATCGGTATCCCGAAAGAACGTCGCCCATTGGAGCGGCGCGTTGCCGTTTCTCCGGAAACGGTGAAGAAGTTCACCGGGCTGGGTGCGAAAGTGGTGGTGGAAACCGGCGCTGGTACCGCCTGTGGCCTGACGGATGACCTGTTCCAGGCGGCCGGGGCGGAAATCGCGTCGGACGCCGCCGGTGCCATCGGCGATGCCGACATGGTGCTGAAGGTTCGCAGGCCGATGACAGCCGCGGAAGACGGCCCGGACGAGGCCGCGATCATGAAGTCAGGCGCCGTCCTGGTGGCGGGGCTGGATGCACTTCAGAACGGTGACCAGGTGAAGGACTATGCCGCGAAGGGCATCGTCGCCTTCGCCATGGAACTGATGCCGCGCATCAGCCGCGCCCAGTCGATGGATATCCTGTCATCGCAGTCCAACCTTGCCGGTTACAAGGCGGTACGGGACGCCAACGAGTATTTTCCCCGTGCCATGCCCATGATGATGACGGCGGCGGGCACCGTGGCCCCGGCGCGGGTCTTCATCTTCGGCGCCGGTGTTGCCGGGCTGCAGGCCATTGCCACCGCGCGGCGCCTGGGCGCGATCGTGTCCGCCACCGACGTGCGGCCCGCGACCCGCGAACAGGTGATGAGCCTGGGCGCGAAGTTCGTGGCGCCGGATATCGAGGAATCGGGCGACGGCGAAGGCGGCTACGCCAGGGAGATGTCGGACGAATACAAGGCCAGGCAGGCCGAGATGACCGCCAAGGCCCTGGAAAAGACCGACATCGCCATCACCACGGCGCTGATCCCCGGCCGCAAGGCCCCGATCCTGATCACCGCCGAGCACGTGAAATCCATGCGCCCCGGGTCGGTGATCGTTGATCTGGCGGCGGAGATGGGCGGCAACTGCGAACTCACGAAGCCGGGCGAAGTGACCGTGGAGCATGGCGTGACCATCGTCGGTCACCTGAACGTGGCCAGCCGGATCGCGGCGGACGCATCGCTGCTGTTCGCCAAGAACCTTTGGAATTTCCTGTCGCCGCACATCGACAAGGAAACCGGTGATCTGAAGATCGACTGGGAAGATGAGACCGTGACCGGCACGCTGTTGACGCGCGACGGTCAGGTTGTGCATCCGCAACTGAAGGGTGAGGGCTGATCATGGACGTCGTCGATCCGTTTGTCTTCCGTCTGGCGATCTTCGTGCTCGCCATCTTCGTGGGCTACTACGTCGTCTGGTCGGTGACCCCGGCGCTGCACACGCCGCTGATGTCCGTCACGAATGCCATCAGTTCGGTGATCGTGGTCGGTGCCCTGCTGGCCGTCGGCCCCGACATCGGCGGTGACGGTTCCATGGCGGCGAAGATCATGGGTTTCTTCGCGGTGATCCTGGCGTCGGTGAATATCTTTGGCGGCTTCGTCGTCACCCAGCGAATGCTGGGCATGTACAAAAAGAAGAAGAAGTAGGAGCAACCGGGCATGTCGGCCAACCTGACCGCAATCGCCTATCTGGTTTCAGGCATCCTCTTCATCATGGCGTTGAGGGGGCTCTCGTCACCCGAGTCCAGCCGCCGGGGCAATGTCTTCGGCATGATCGGCATGACCATCGCCGTGCTGACCACCATCGTCAGCCCTGCCGTCACGTCCTATGTCTGGATCATCGTGGCGCTGATCATCGGCGGTGGTATCGGCACCTTTATCGCCCGCAAGATCCCGATGACGGCAATGCCGCAGCTCGTGGCGGCGTTTCACAGCCTGGTCGGACTGGCTGCCGTGCTCGTGGCGGCCGCGGCGTTCTACAATCCCGAGCCTTACGGCATCCTGAATGCCGCCGGTGAACTGAAGCTGGGCAGCCGTATCGAGATGGCGCTGGGCGTGGTCATCGGTGCCATCACCTTCTCGGGGTCGATCATCGCCTTCGCGAAGCTGCAGGAACTGATGACGGGCAATCCGATCACCTTCCCGGGGCAGCATCCGCTGAATGCCTTGCTGGGCCTGCTGATCGTCGTCGCCATCGTGCTGTTCTGCATCGATGTGGACCCGACCTGGTTCTGGGTCATGACCGTCCTGGCGCTGGTGATCGGCTTCCTGCTGATCATCCCCATCGGCGGTGCCGACATGCCGGTCGTGGTCTCGATGCTGAACAGCTATTCCGGCTGGGCGGCCGCGGGGATCGGCTTCACGCTGGAAAATACCGCGCTGATCATCGTTGGCGCGCTGGTCGGTTCCTCCGGTGCGATCCTCAGCTACATCATGTGCAAGGGCATGAACCGGTCGTTCTTCAACGTCATCCTCGGTGGCTTCGGCGGGGACGCCGATGCGGCCGCGGCCACGCGCAGCGACCGTCCCGTCAAGGCAGGGTCCGCCGACGATGCTGCCTTCATCATGAAGAACGCGGGCAAGGTCGTCATCGTGCCGGGCTATGGCATGGCCGTGGCGCAGGCGCAGCACGCACTGCGGGAAATGGCCGACAAGCTGAAGGAAGAGGGGGTGGAGGTCGTCTATGCCATCCATCCCGTCGCCGGTCGCATGCCGGGCCACATGAACGTCCTGCTGGCCGAAGCCAATGTGCCGTATGACGAGGTCTTCGAACTGGAGGAAGTCAATTCATCCTTCCAGACTGCGGACGTGGCCTTTGTCATCGGGGCCAATGACGTCACCAACCCCGCTGCACGCGACGATCCGCAAAGCTCCATCTACGGCATGCCGATCCTGGACGTGGACAAGGCCAAGATGGTCCTTTTCGTGAAGCGGTCGCTCAGCCCGGGCGACGCCGGCAGCGACAACAACCGGTTCTATGCAGACAACACGATGATGCTGTTTGCCGACGCAAAGGGCTGTTGCGAGCAGATCGTACGCGCCATCGACTGACCTGTTGCCCCGCAGTCCGTTGTCTGCTCCGGTCTGCTTCTCCCCGTGGTTCCATGCCCGGCCATCCTGGCAGGGCAACGCGTCGCGGGGGCGGCTGCAATGGAGATGGCCGCGCGGCATCTGCGCAACCGGGTGACAGCTCAGTCTGCGCTGTTCTGCAGCACGACGCGGTAACCGTCGGCATCCTCGAAGGTTTCGCCGTGCCGGAGCCAATAGGGGTTGTGTGGTTCCACCGGCTGAAAGCCATGGTCGCGCATGCGCTGCGTGGTGCTTTCCCATTCGGCGCGATCTGGCAGATAGAACACCAGCAGGTTCTCCGCCGTCGCGGCGCCCCCGGCTGAAAAGCCTTGCTTGCGGGTGAAAGCGAGGTGATGCGTGGCACCGGGAATGCCGACGATCAGTCCGTCGAAGCCGGCATGGTCTTCAAAGTCGGTGATGACGGAAAACTGCAATGCATCGACATGGAAATCACGGATCGGCGCCAGGTCATCCGTCGGCCGTACAACCCGCAGGACGGTCGTGGCACGCATCATCGCGTCGACCGCAGCCGCTCGCGTTCCTCGAGGTAGAAATAAAGCGGCAGGCCGCAGGAAATACCGACCAGCAAGGTACCCAGCAGCGACAGGCCGTAATAGGGCACGTGGCGATGACGCTCGCGGGCGAGGACATAGATGATCAGCGCCAACCCGGTCAGGATCAGGTCCGCGGTGAAGAAGCGACCGCCCAGTGTCTCGGTGTTCTGCACGAACAGCAGCGGGATATCGAAATCATGTTCCAGCGCCCAGGGGATGAAAAAGGCATATGGAACCACGGTTCCCACCACGGTCAGTGCCAACCAGAAATGTTTCATTCCCTGTCATTCCCACATCCGCGTTAACGATGTTCTAACACGGAAACCAGCGGGTCGCGGCCAATCTCCCGCAATAATTTCCTCAGCATGGCGGCCGGGAACGAATCGTAATCGACCGCGATCTCCAGGAACGAGTCCGGCCCCCCTATCACCCGTTGGCGGTAATACTGCTCCAGACCTTCCTCGCTGCCGAGGATCGGCAGGCCGTTGATCGTGATCCCGCGCGCGATCGCCGCGTCGCGCATGGTCGATACGTCCGGCAGATGGGTATTGCTGCCATCGCCGGAGACATCGATGACCCGGCGGGCCGTCGGAAAGGGCAGCAGGTCGAACTGCGCGGTACTGAACTCCAGCGCCGCGCCGATCGCCGTTCCGCCGTCGGAGAACAGTCGCGGCGTGTTGCTGATCATCTCGGCAAGGCGATGCGCCGACGCGGTATCGGATACCCGGGTCCAGGGTATTGCCAGCCAGGTCTGGTGCGGGCTGGACCATTCGACCAGGGTGATGGCGATGGCTCCGGCGGCGCCGCTCCTGATGGCCTGGATGACACGGGGATTGCGCAGGGACGTGGCAATGCCGTCGAGCTGCAGCCCGAATTCGTCCCGACTGACGGACGTGGATGCATCGACGGCGAGCACCAGTGCCAGGTCCACCGAAGCCTGTGCCCTGGCGATGCCGGGCACCAGCAGGGACAGCAGGCAGAAAAGCAGCGTGATCTGGCGGAGCCGGTTGTTCACGCCGGATCGCCCCGCGCCGTCATGCGCTGTTCGACGGACCGCAGTGTCAGCGCCAGCACCGCGCCGAGCAGGCCGGCCCCCAGCACCAGCCAGCGCGCGGCACCGAAATCGCCACCCGCCTGGACCGCGATCCAGGCAACGGCAGGTGGCCCGAGCAGGGAACCGAGGCTGGTGCATTGCACGACAACCCCGTTCGTGGTGCCGACATTGGCCGGGCCGGGACTATGCATGGTGACTCCTGCCAGCATGGCACCGGGGATCAGGCCGCCGATGGCGGAGAACAATGCGGCCAGCGTCAACCGCACCGCTGGCGACAAGGTGTCGTCGTAGATGCCGAAGGCGAGGGCGGAGAGGGTCAGGGAGCAGACAACGGCGATCTTCCAGCGCGCCAGGCCGAACTGCAGCAGCGGCCCGGACCCGAGGCAGCCGGCCATGTTCGCGCCGACCACCAGCGCCACGCCAAGCCCGGCATCGGCGGGACTCAGGCCGACCTGTTCCATGATCGTCGGCAGCCAGGTCAGCACGCCGAACCACTGGGTCGTGTAGCTCATGAAGATGAGGCCCAGCAGCCAGGGACCCGGCAGCCTGGTGACCGCGCGCAGACCGCTCAGGGTGCGGGCCTGTGCCGGGCGGCCACCCACCCCCCGTGTCGCCACCACGAACAGGACCAGGTAGAGACTGACCAGGACCGCGTTCATCCACCAGATGGACCGCCAGCCCGCCGGTTCCGTCAACAGCGGGGCAGCGGCCATCATCAGGCAGAAACCGGCGGGCATGTAGATGCTCCAGGCACTCAGGGCCACCCGGATGTTCCGCGGCGCCACCAGTTCGGAGATCAGCCCCGGTACGGCCGTCACGACACCGACGAACCCCATCGCCTCCAGGAATCGGGACATGTACATGACCGGAATCGTCTCGGCGCTTGCCCCCGTCACGTTCCCCAGGATGATCGCGAGAAGTCCCAAAGTCACCGCACGTCTGCGCCCGATCTGGTCGGCGAACACGCCGGCCAGGATGCCGGTGACCACGGCCAGTCCGTTGATCGTGGACATGTAGAACCCGGCACCGACCAGGTCGATGCCGAGGCTGTCGCGCACGCCGCCGATCATGGGCGGGGCCTTGCCCACCTGCATGCCGCATATGATGCCCGCGCCGATGGCGATCCAGGTGGTGGTCCACCGTGTCCTGACCGATTCACTGTTCATGGGGGCCAGCATACCGCCTTGACGATCACCCTGCTTCCCGTGTCGACAGGTACACCCCCATGCGTCGGCCGCTGCGGCGGGCGGCGCGGGCAAGCACCAGCAGCACCACGAGGATCATCAACCCGTCAGCAACGGGTGACGCGGCCCAGATCCCCGGTTCCCCCATCAATGCCGACAGGGCAAGGATCAGCACCGGTGCCAGCAGAAACGGTTTCACCAGGTTCACGACCGCTGCCCTCGCGGCATCACCGATGGCCTGGAAATAGGACGCGAGGATCAGCATTGGTCCCGACACGAGGTAGAACAGCACCAGTTGTGGCAGGATGCGTCCGACCTCGGCTACCACCACCGCATCATCGACGAACAGCCTGCCGATGGGGATCGCAAGGGTCATCAGCACGGCCTGGACCGCCAGGCAGTAGATCCCGCCCACGACCAGCGCAAGTCGCAGGGTCGTGTCGGACCGGGCATGCAGGCCCGCGCCGACATTGTTGCCGACGATGGACTGCATCGCCATCGCGATCCCCAGCATCGGCAGGAAGGCGAAGCCGAAGATGCGGGTGATGATGCCGTATGCGGCAATCGTTTCCGCGAAGCCGGTGCTTGCGCCGAACTGCACCGCCGCGATGACCGTGCCCGAAACCAGCGAGATGCCGATGAAACCGAGGCATTGCGGCGCCCCGAGCGTCGTGATGGCGCCCCATTCACCCCACCAGGAATACCTGCGCAGCACCGATAGCGGCAGGGGTGTCCGCGCCCGGGTACGGAAGACGATGGTCATGATCACGGCCAGCATCTGTGCCGCGACGGTGCCGATGGCCGATCCCGCGACGCCCATCTCCAGGACCACGATGAACAGGTAGTTGAAGGCGATGTTGGCGATGGAAACCAGCACGCTCAGCAGGGCCAGCAAGGGCGCGCGGCCTTCGTTGCGCAGGCCGTCGGAGTGGAGCGCGACGAAGAACATCAACGGCGTGGCGAGAACCGAGATGCCCAGGTAGGCATAGGCCATGTCGCTGATGACGGCATTGCCCGCGGCGGCGTGCAGGGTGATCCGGTCGCCGGTGAGCAGGAACACGATGAGCAGCAGGAACGACGCGGCAAGTGACAAACCGTGGGCGGCAGTGAAGATACGGCTTGCACCGTCCAGGTCGTCGGCCCCCAACCGCCGGGCGAGCAGGCTCGACATGCCGCCGGAAACCAGCGTCGATACGGCGTACAGCAGCATCGACAGGGGAAAGATGACGGTCACCGCGCTGACCGCGTCGCGGCCGACGAACAGGCCGAGGAAGATCGCGTCAACGACGGTGAACAGCCCGGTCATCGACATGATCATGACGATCGGCAGCGCGGTCCTGGCGAACAGGGACCCGAGCGGGGCAGAAAGAAAGGCGTTCCGGTGGGATATCTCCGATGACATCACACACTCCTCCGATATCACATTTCGGATGGGATGGGTGCCTGCGTTGACCACCTGCGAAATGTTTCGGGGGTGAGATCAGTCGATTTCAATGCCGGGCTTCACCGTGGCGCATCGCCAGCAGGCGGCAGGTGTCCGGAACCTGAGCCTCCGCTAATGCCTGCGCTATGCGCTGTCAACAGTGAACGCCCGCAGCCGGGGTATCGCGTCACGTATCGGGGCGGGGGAAAGTCCTGTCGGTTCGGCTGGAGGCGCGGGCCGGAATCGAACCGGCGTACACGGATTTGCAGTCCGCTGCGTAACCACTCCGCCACCGCGCCGAAGCCGACAGGGGATCGGTGTATATGCGGGCGACCGGGGTGGGTCAAGCCGTATGGCGCAACACCCATCCGCCGCATTGCGCAGGTCAGGAGCCGGAACTATAAGCAACAGGGTATCAGCCCGCGCAACGATGCAGGAGAGACGGGGAAAATGAACTTCGAGGCAGCCCGCAAGGCCATGGTCGACAGCCAACTGCGACCGAACCGTCTGACCGATGACCGGATCGCCGCCGCAATGCTGGCCCTGCCGCGGGAGGAGTTCCTGCCGAAGGCCCTGGCAGGCGTGGCCTATGTCGACGAGGACATTCCGCTTGGCAACGGGCGCTACATGATGGAACCCATGGTGCTTGGCCGTTTGCTGCAGGTCGCCGATATCCGGCCCGATGACACGGTCCTGCATGTCGGCTGCGGCACCGGCTACGCCAGCGCCGTCATGGCCATGCTGGCCGGGACCGTGGTCGCGCTGGAGTCGGACGAGGAACTCGTGGCCCGTGCGACGGACCTGCTGGCCGAACAGCAGGTGGCAAACGCGGCGGTCGTGGCCGGCGACCTGGCCGTTGGCCTGCCGGGCCAGGGTCCCTACGACCTGATCCTGATCGAAGGCGCGGTGGCCGAGGTTCCGCAGGCCCTGATCGACCAGGTTGCGGAGGGCGGGCGGCTGCTGGCCGTTGTCCGGGGTTCCGGTGTTGGCGTCGCCACCCTGTATCGCCGGGAGAACGGCGTGGTCGGGCACCGTGAACTGTTTGACGCGGCAACACCGATCCTGCCCGGGTTCGAACCGCGCAAGAGCTTCGTGTTTTGAACACTGGGAACGGCTTGCCGATCGAGGTGACGCCCGCGGAGGCGCGCGCACTGGTGACGGAATCCAGCGGGATCATCGTCGATGTGCGCGAAAAATGGGAACTGGAGGTTTGCAGTATTGTCGGCGCCCGCCATATACCGCTGCAGGACGTGCCCCGAAATCTTGATCAGGTGCCGACCGATCGACCGGTGATCATCAATTGCCATCACGGCATGCGCAGCATGCAGGCTGTGCGGTGGTTGCGCGATCAAGGATATGACAACGTGACGAACCTACAGGGAGGCATCGACCTATGGTCGCAGGAAATCGACGGCTCGATCGCGCGTTACTGACCGCGACGGCTTTCGGCGCGCTGGTTACGGGGCTGGTCACGTTGGGCATCATGGCCACGGGGGCAGCGCAGGCAGAGACGCTGCGCGATGCCCTGAATGCAGCCTATACGACGAACCCGACGCTGAGGGCGGAACGCGCCAACCTGAGAGCGAACGACGAGAACGTCTCCCAGGCCGTTGCGGGATGGCACCCGACGGTGGTTGTCACCGGCGACCTGGGGCTGCGGTTTTCCGACCAGGACATCGGCAACGTCAACCAGGCTGAAACCCTGGTTCCATCCACCGCGAACGTGCAGTTGACCCAGCCGCTCTACCAGGGCGGTCGCGTCGATTCCGGCATCGGTTCCGCCGAGGCGCTGGTACGTGCGGGTCGCCAGAACCTGCGCGGTACGGAACAGGAAGTGCTGCTGGACGTCGTCACGGTCTTCCTCGACGTGCTGCAGAACCAGGCCGTTGTTCGCCTGAACCTGAACAACGAGGAACGTCTGCGCCGCCAGCTGGAAGCTGCCCAGGATCGCTTCAGCGTCGGCGAGATCACCCGAACCGACGTTGCCCAGGCGCAGGCGCGGCTTGCCCGTGCCGCCGCTGACCGGGCGCAGTCCGAAGGCAACCTGATTGCCGCGCAGGCCAATTACGCGCGCATCGTCGGTACCCAGCCGGGACAGCTGGAACCGCCGCCGCCGCTGCCCGCCCTGCCGGAGAACGAGGATGTCGCCCTGACGGCCGCATTCGCCAACAATCCCGATCTGCTGGCCTCCAGCGAAGTCGCGCGCTCCGCCCGTTTCGACATCGAAACCGCCGAGGGGCAATTGAACCCCAGCATCGATTTCGAGACCACCGGCGTCCATGCCCGCGACGCGAACCAGAGCGGCAATACCACGAGCCAGCTGACATTCCAGCTTGTGGCCACCGTGCCGCTGTACCAGACCGGCGCGGTCTACAGCGCGGTACGCCAGCAGCGCCAGGTCGAGAGCCAGCGCAGGCTGGAAGTCGAGGAAACGCGACGGCTCGTGGAACAGGGCGTGACTCAGGGCTGGGAAGCACTGACCACGGCACAGGCGCGTATCCAGGCCGGGCGCGAGGAAGTGCGTGCGAACGAGATCGCGCTGGAGGGTGTCATCCAGGAAGCCCAGGTCGGGTCGCGTACCACGCTGGACGTGCTGGATGCGGAGCAGGAACTGCTCGATTCGCAGGTCGCGCTGGTCCAGGCCGAACGTGACGAATATGTCGCTGCCTTCCAGGTGCTCGACGCCGTCGGCCATCTGGATGCGCAGTCCCTCGGACTGGACGTGGAAGTCTATAATCCGACGGCGATTTACAAGGCCGTGCGGGAGCGCTGGTTCGGTTTCGATGCGCCGGGGCTCGATTGACCGGTCCGGTCTGACCGGTTGCCAGGACTTGCCGGATTGTTAACCAAGTCTTAGCGTCATCAGGCTAGCTTCCGGTTCTGGAGCGGGCTTTTTTCTGGCCCAGACCAGCATGGAGCCGCAGAAAGCGGAGAACGGAACTGTCATGAGTGATGCATCGGCCCAGAGCGAACCCACAATGGAGGAGATTCTCGCCTCCATTCGCCGCATCATTTCGGAGGATGACGACGCACCGGAGGGCACGCCCGAAGAGGATGCCGCCGATGCCGAGCCCACGGTCGATGACATTCTGGCCGTCGCTGACGAGCCCGAGCCAGAACCGGAACCCGCGCCGGAGCCCGAACCGATGCCGGAACCGGAGCCCGAACCAGAGCCCGAACCGGCCCGGCCAACGGCCGATGTGTTCGAACTGACGCAGGTGCTGCGGGATGATGGGTCCGTGCAGGATCTCGAAGACGATCTGTTGATGGAAGATGATCCGTTCCCGCCGGAGCCGTTGTCTGCGCCCGCACCGGCGCATGACCCCCGCGAGGGGCTGATCTCCGACCATACGGCGGCCAATGCAACAGCGTCCTTTGCCGAGCTTGCCAGTGCCTTGTCGGCGCACAGCGACACCGCCGTGCCGACGCATCGGACGCTGGAAGACATCACCAACGCATTGCTGCGCCCGATGCTCAAGGACTGGCTGGACAAGAACCTGCCTGCCGTGGTCCAGCGTATCGTCGAGCGGGAAATCGCCAAGCTGTCCGCACCGGTTGACGAACCGAAGAACTGACGGCCCGCACGCAGGGCCCGGCCGGAAGTACCCCCTGAACAAGCGAAGCTGATGCGCGCGTGAGAATTACTCGCGTGCGATAGCCGACGTGCGGCCTATCCTCTGCAACACGGTTTCATTTGACGGAGCATCGGCATGGCACGGAGCAAGCGACTTTGGCAGGTGGACGCCTTCACGGCGGATCGCTATCGCGGCAACCCCTGCGCGGTGTTCTTCGACGCCGATGACCTGAGCACGGACGAGATGCAGCAGGTCGCCCAGGAAATGAACCTGTCCGAAACGGTGTTCCTCTGCCCGCCGACCACCGCCGATGCCGATTATCGCGCGCGCATCTTCACGCCGCGCAGCGAACTGCCGTTTGCCGGGCATCCCACGATCTCTGCCGCCTATTGTGTCTGGAACAGCATGCGCAACGCCGGTATCGGCCCCTTGCCCGATGTGCTGCGCCAGGAATGCCTGGCCGGAATAGTCCCGGTGGAGATCACGCCTGGGGATGCGGGCGAGAAATACACGATGACGCAGGTGGCACCGTCCTTCCGGTCATTCGATCTGTCCCGCGCGGAAGTTGCGGCGATGCTCGGCTGTGGCGCCGATGACCTGGTCGACCCGGCGCTCGACGCGGCAAGTACCGGAATCTGGTGGATGTTCGCCCGTTGCACGACGCCGGAAGTCGTGGCCCACCTGGCACCCGACATGACGGCCATCGCGGCACTTTCGGCGGAAACCGGGATCACCGGCCTGGCCGCGTGGTCGGTCGGCGCCACTCAGCCTGGCGTTGACGTGAAGCTGCGTTGTTTCGCACCGGCGGAAGGTGTTCCGGAGGACCCCGTGACCGGTTCGGCAAACGGCTGCCTGGCCAGCCTGATCGCACGGGACTCCGTGCTTGGCAGCACGCCGGTCAGTTACGTGGCCGAACAGGGCGTGGAGATGGGGCGTGCGGGCCTGATCTCCGTCCATGTTCCGGCGATTGGCGCTGGTCCGAAGATCGGCGGCCAGGTGGTGCGCGTGATGGTTGGCGATCTGACGCTCTGACACTGCTGCTTCCGGTGGCGCGTGATCCGAATTCGGGTATCCTGCGGCCATGAGAATATCAGCCTGCCACATCCTTTCGGGACTGCTCGTGCTCGCGGTACCCCTGGTCTCGCTTCCGGCGCAGGCCGCGTTCCAGGACGGGGTTGCCGCCTACAGTCGTGGTGACCATGCCGCGGCGGCCGAGATATGGCGCGAGGATGCTTCCACGGGTGACCCCGCAGCACAACGCAACCTCGGCCTGCTGTACCTCAACGGGCAGGGCGTGCCGAAGGACGAGGCCGCGGCGGCGGAGTGGTTCCGGCGGTCGGCCGACCAGGGTTTCCCCCGCGCGGCGGCGAACCTGGCTGATCTCTACCTGCGCGGCATCGGTGTGCCGCGCAATCCCGAGAAGGCGGTGGCTCTCTTCCGGCGCGCGGCGGAGAGTGGCCTGCCGGAGGCGCAACACAACCTGGGTGTCCTGATCGAAAGCGGTTTCGGAGTCGAGAAGGACCTGGAACAGGCGCGTGCCTGGTACCAGCGCGCGGCGGCCGGTGGACATGCGGCGGCGCGTGAGCGGTTGGCGCAGCTGGCCCCCCTCGAGACCGCTGCCCCGGCGACGGAAATCGATGGAGTCCAGGGGGCTGAAGCCGCAGGCGAGCCGTTCGTGGAGGATGGCGTGGTGCCGCTGCCGGCGGGTGATGGTGGTCTGATCGACAGTCTCTACGCGATCCTGACGCCATAGGGTTAGACGGGCGTCCATCGCGCCGCCTACTGGCAATGAAACATGCAAGACCCTACATGGTAACATAAGCGTGGCCGTAGCGATTCCGCACGGCCTGACAGGTGCATTTCTATCAGCATGGCGACGATGAAAGATCCATATACCGTTCTGGGCGTGAGCAAGGCTGCGTCACAGGAAGACATCAAGAAGGCTTATCGCAGCCTGGCGAAGGAACTTCATCCGGACAGGCATCCGGATGACACCGCCACTGCGGAGCGCTTCAAGGAAGTTTCTGCCGCGTACAACCTGCTGGGCGACGCCGCGCAGCGCGCGCGTTTCGACAGGGGCGAGATCGGTGCGGACGGACAGGAACGTGCGCCGCACGGCTTTCATTATGCGGGTGCCGGTGGCGATGACTTCGGTCGCGGGGGCAATCGCGGCTTCGAGGATATCGTCGGTGACATCTTCGGCGGTTTTCGCGGCGGCCGTTCCGGCCCGATACGCGGACGGGATCGCAAGTACAGCCTGACGGTCGATTTCCTCGAGGCAGCGCGCGGCGGCAACCGCCGCCTGACCCTGCCGGGTGGCCGGACGCTGGACGTGCGCATTCCCGAAGGGCTGGAGAGCGGCCAGCAGATCCGCCTGAAAGGGCAGGGCGACCAGGCCCCCGGCGGTACGGCCGGTGACGCGATGATCGAGGTGACGGTACGTCCGCACCCGATGTTCACCCGGGAGGGGCGCGACATCCACCTGGACCTGCCGGTGTCGCTGCGTGAAGCCGTTCTGGGTGCCAAGATCACGGCCCCGACCATTCATGGCGACGTGACGATCAACATTCCCCCTACATCGAATGCCGGCCGCGTGCTGCGGCTGAAGGGGCGCGGTATCCGCAACCCGAAGGACCAGAGCGCCGGCGATCAGTACGTGAAGCTGAAAGTGGTACTGCCGGAAAAGGCGGACCCGGAACTGGAGGCCTTCGTGAAGGGCTGGAGCCAGGGCGAGAAACACGACCCGCGTGCGGGCCTGCGTACCTGACGCGACGCCGGGGGCGAGGTCGGTTCACCGCAGTCGCCGCCGCCGCGCAACGGCAGACCGTTTCCGTTACCTGCTGGAATTTCCCGCGTGCCTTCATGCTACCCTTCGATGCATCGACATCTGGCAGAGTCGCCATGATGCGGTGCTCTGGGGGAGATGAAATTCATGCCACGTACACTGACAACCCTGCTCGACGGCCTTCAGTTCGGGGAGGGACCGCGCTGGCGCAACGGCAAGCTCTGGTTCTCGGATTTCTATGCGCAGCGGGTCCAGACCATCGACCTGGACGGCAATGTCGAACTGGTCACGGAAGTGGCGCAGCAACCGTCCGGACTGGGGTTCGACGGGAAGGGGCGGTTGCTGATCGTCTCCATGCTGGACCGGCGTCTGCTGCGGCTGGAGCCGGATGGCAGCAAGAGCGTGTTCGCCGACCTTTCCGACCGTGTCACGGCCCCCTGCAACGACATGATCATCGACGCCGATGACCGGGCCTACGTCGGCAATTTCGGGTTCGAGCGCCACAAGGGCGAAGCCCCGGTCACGACCAGCCTGTGGCGGGTCGATCCGGATGGGTCGGTGCATCATGCGGCGGATGACCTGTTCTTTCCCAACGGCACGGTCATCACGCCTGATGGCAAGACGCTGATCATCGGCGAGACCTTTGCCAATCGCCTGACTGCCTTTGACAAGGCACCGGACGGCAGCCTGTTCGGGCGCCGGATCTTCGCCGACGTTCCCGGTTGCTTCCCCGATGGCATCTGCCTGGACGCGGAAGGGGCGATATGGGTTGCCGACCCGCGCGGCAAGCGTGTCGTGCGGGTGTTCGACGGCGGTCGCGTGGCGGAGGAGATCCCGCTGGGGGACCGGGGTGCCTATGCCTGCATGCTGGGTGGACCGGAAGGGCGGCACCTGTTCGTGATCACGAACGAGGACAGCGGTCCCGATATCGCCGCGAAGCGCCTGGGACGCATCGAAGTCACGGAAGTCGAGGTGCGAGGCGCCGGTCTGCCCTGACGGAACGGGTTCGGATCAGTCCGACGTGATGTTGCACCGTCCCGACGCACCCCGCTGCCTGTCACATGCATGGCCACACACGGGTGGAGATGTGGCCGGAGCGGCGGCGGGTGACGGGGCGGTGCGGCGCGCGCCTGGCTGGCCCGACTACTTTTTCTGCCCGATCCTTGGCTCGTCACCCTGGATCAGCCGCTGAATGTTTCCCCGGTGCTTGATGTAGATGAAGGCCGCCAGCAGGATCGCCAGCTCCATGCGCAGGTGGTCGATCATGTAGAAGGCATAGATCGGCGTCAGGGCTGCCGCGGCCAGTGCCGCCAGCGATGAATAGCGGAAGATGACGGCTGTCAGCAGCCACGTCGCACAGGATGCCGCGCCGACCAGCGGGTCGAGAGCCAGCGCGATGCCGAGGAAGGTAGCGACGCCCTTGCCGCCCTTGAACCCCAGGAATACCGGGGAGAGATGACCCACGAAGACGGCAATGGCCGCCAGAATGGCGCCGTTGACGCCCAGGAAATGATCCGCCAGCAGAACCGCCGCCGCGCCCTTGCCGGCATCGAGGATCAGCGTCGCGGCGGCAAGATCCTTGCGCCCGGTCCGCAGCACGTTGGTTGTGCCGATGTTGCCGGACCCGATCTTGCGGACATCGCCCAGTCCCGCCAGCCGCGTCAGGACCAGCCCGAACGGAATCGAACCCAGCAGATAGGCCAGGGCGATCAGCGGCAGGAACCACTGCGGTGCCGCGAATACCTGGGTGACGACTATGAAAAGGTCGGAATACATGGCGACGGGTTCCTTTCGGGCCACCCTGGGCGGTGGTGGCGGACCAACGAACATAACCCCGTATCGGCAACAGGCATCAAGT
>CAJYBQ010000018.1 GCA_913064755.1 uncultured Alphaproteobacteria bacterium | reverse complement strand
GGCGCTCCGCGCACCACCAAGGACGGCGTCTCCGTCGCGAAGGAAATCGAACTGACGGACAAGTTCGAGAACATGGGCGCACAGATGCTGCGCGAAGTGGCTTCCAAGACCAATGACGTCGCCGGCGACGGCACCACGACCGCCACGGTCCTGGCCCAGTCGATCGTCCGCGAAGGCATGAAGTCGGTTGCTGCCGGCATGAACCCGATGGACCTCAAGCGCGGTATCGACAAGGCCGTCGCCATCGTCATGGAAGACATCAAGGCCAGCTCCACCCCGGTCAAGGACTCCGGTGAAGTTGCCCAGGTCGGTACCATCTCCGCCAATGGCGCAAGCGATATCGGCGAGATGATCGCCAAGGCCATGGACAAGGTCGGCAAAGAGGGTGTCATCACCGTCGAGGAAGCCAAGTCCCTGGAAACCGAACTCGACGTCGTCGAAGGCATGCAGTTCGACCGTGGCTACCTGTCACCGTACTTCGTGACCAATGCCGACAAGATGACCGTCGAGCTGGAAAAGCCCTACATCCTGCTGCACGAGAAGAAGCTGTCCAGCCTGCAGCCGATGCTGCCGATCCTGGAAGCCGTCGTTCAGTCCCAGCGTCCGCTGCTGATCATTGCAGAAGACGTCGAGGGCGAGGCGCTGGCCACCCTGGTCGTCAACAAGCTGCGTGGCGGCCTGAAGATCGCTGCCGTGAAGGCACCGGGCTTCGGCGATCGCCGCAAGGCCATGCTGGAAGACATCGCCATCCTGACCGGTGGCCAGGTGATTTCCGAAGATCTGGGCATCAAGCTCGAAACCATCACGCTGGAAATGCTGGGTTCGGCCGAAAAGGTCCAGATCAACAAGGAAGACACCACCATCGTCGATGGTTCCGGTGACAAGGAAGACATCCAGGCACGCTGCGGCCAGATCCGTCGCCAGACCGAGGAAACCACTTCCGATTGCGGCCGCGAGAAGCTGCAGGAACGCCTGGCCAAGCTGGCCGGTGGTGTTGCCGTGATCAAGGTTGGCGGTGCGACCGAAGTCGAGGTGAAGGAACGCAAGGATCGCGTTGACGACGCCCTGCACGCAACCCGCGCAGCCGTCGAAGAAGGCATCGTCCCCGGTGGCGGTACCGCCCTTCTGTACTCCGTCCGTGCCCTCGAAGGCATGAACGCCGACAATGCCGACCAGAAGGTCGGCGTCGAGATCGTGCGTCGCGCGCTGCAGGCTCCGGCCCGCCAGATCGCGGAGAACGCCGGTGTCGATGGTGCCGTTGTGGCCGGCAAGCTGCTGGACCAGAACGACAACAACTTCGGCTTCAATGCCCAGTCGGAGAAGTACGAGAACCTGGTCGAGGCCGGTGTCATCGACCCGACCAAGGTTGTCCGTACCGCGCTGCAGGATGCGGCCTCCATCGCTGGCCTGCTGATCACGACCGAAGCCATGGTCGCCGATCTGCCGGACGACAAGGGTGGCGCCGGTGGCGGCGGAATGCCGGACATGGGCGGCATGGGTGGCATGGGCGGCATGATGTAAGTCATCGCCCGAGACCATTCAGTCTCACGATCAGGGGCCGCGTCCGGGAAACCGGGCGCGGCCCTTCTGATTCAAGCTGGTTCGGCTTGTTCGGACAGGCGGCCTTCTCAGACAGGCGGCTTGAGGAGCGGCGACGATACTTCGCAACAGACCTCCATCGCCATGAAGCGCCTGACCAACTACTGGAACACAAGCGACGTGGAGCGGTCATCCGAGGAACTGGCAAGGACACGTGCGGCGCGCAGGCTCGCCCCTGCCGTCGGTGTGTTCCTGCAGGACATGCGCGACAGGCAACTGCTTCTGCGGGCCGGTTTGCCTTCCTGACGCCATGTCCGGGAGATCGCGTCACATTGTGATCCGTTGCGGTGCCATCCTCGTCTAAGCTTCAGGGAGCGGGCAGGAGGATGGCATGCGCAGACGGTTGGCATTCACGCGGGGACTGGCTTTCTCACTCATCATGCTGATGTTGGCGGCGATGCCGACACCCGGTCATGCAGACGCCGACGAAGACGTGATCCGCAGCGTGATCAACCAGCAGATCGATGCCTTCCGGGCGGATGACGGGGAGCGCGCCTTTTCCTTTGCGGCCCCGGTCATCCGGTCGAAATTCGGTACTGCCGAAAATTTCATGACCATGGTGCGCACGGGGTATCCGGATGTCTACCGGCCCCGGGCGGTGGAGTTCCGGGACCTGAAGCGCGATGGCGAACGGCTGATCCAGGAAGTCTGGTTCCTGGGCACCGACGGTGATTCCACGATCGGCACCTACTTCATGGAACGGCAGGAAGACGGCAGCTGGAAGATCGCCGGCGTCTACCTCCGCCGGGCACCATCACTCGGTGCCTGATGGCGTCTCCGACAGGCGGGCCTCGGCTTCCCTGACCGCATCGGCAGCCCTGCCGAAGTCGTTCTGAAGGGCGTCGCGGCGCAGGTCGATGACAGGCCGCATGTCGTCATGCGTGAAGATGTGCATCCGCTTTTCCGCCATGGCCTGAATGACCACTTCCCCGACCACGTCGGGTGACAGGCCGTTGTTGATCAGGTCATGGATTGCCCCGGCGGCTTCGGACTGGGGGGCGTCGGCATTCGAGGGCAGGTGGCGGCCCGACTCGGCGATCTTCGTCCTGACCCAGCCCGGACAGAGGGCACTGACGCCGATCCCGCGCGGTGCCAGTTCCTGCGCCAGGGTCTCGGAATACCCGACGACGGCAAACTTGGTCGCCGTGTAGGGGGCCATGAAGCTGGACGCCCAATGACCGGCCATGGATGCCGTGTTGATGATGTAGCCGCCTTCGCCATGGCTCTCGATCAGGGGCACGAAGATCTCCACCCCGTGCACCACGCCCATCAGGTTGATGTCGACGATCCAGCGCCAGTCGGACAGCGGGATGGCGCCTGAACTGCCGTTGAGGCTGACACCGGCGTTGTTCATGACCACGTGCACCTTGCCGAAACGGGCGATGGTGCTGTCCGCGGCCTGCTGCACCGAATCCGCATCGGCCACGTCGCAGGTGATCGCCAGGACCTCTGCACCCGCATCCGTCAGCGCGTCGGCCGCGGCTGCCAGGCCGGCCGCGTCACGGTCGGCCAGCGCCAGCCTGACGCCGCGCCGGGCCAGGGCGCGCGCGAAGCCAAGGCCGATGCCCGATGCACCGCCGGTGATGAATGCGACCTTGCCTGCCAGATCTTCCATGATGCGACCCCCTTGTACGGATGTTTCTCGTTGCTGGTGCCGACGGGATAGCGTGCCTGACAGTGATTGCAAACAGGGTAAGCTGTCGGCGGGAGGCCCCGGCATGCGCGCGCGCCCGATTGGAGCATCGGGCAGCGTGCTGTAGAACGGGGAACGATGGCCCGCCCGGCGGGCGGAATGGGGAGGATCACGACATGCGACTTCAGAAACCGCGCTTCGCGCCGTTGCAGGACAACGAGTTCACCGAGGAGCAGCGGGGCGCGCTGGACTACTTCATCCGCGAAGGCTGGGTGCTGAACATCTTTCGCACCCTGGCCCATGCACCGACGGCGCTGAAGCGGTTCAATCTGTGGGGCGGGTACGTGCTGTCGAACCGCAACGACCTCAGCCCGCGCGACCGGGAACTGGTCATCCTGCGCACCGGTTTCATGTGCAAGTCCGGCTACGAATGGGCGCAGCACGTGGTCATCGGCAAGGATTGCGGTCTGACGGATGCGGAGATCGCGCGGATCAAGCGTGGCCCGGAAGATGCGGAATGGACCCCCCTGGACCGTGCCTTGCTGCAGGCAACGGATGAACTCGTCACCGATCACTTCATCACCCCGGCGACCTGGGATGCCCTGTCGGAGCTGACCGACAAGCAGCGCATGGATATCGTCTTCACGGTGGGTCAGTACACGCAGGTTTCCATGATTCTCAATACCTTCGGCGTGCAGCTAGATGAAGGACTCGAACTTGATCCGGACCTGAGGAAATGAGTGTCGCCGGCAGGCTGCAGGGCAAGGTCGCACTGGTCTGCGGTGCCGGGCAGACGCCCGGGGAAACCATCGGCAATGGTCGGGCGATGGCCTTGCTGTTTGCCAGGGCCGGGGCGCGGGTGATTGCCGTCGACCGCGACCTGGACCGGGCGGAGGAAACCGTGGCCATGATCGGGGGCGAGGGCAATCATGCCAGTGCCGTGCGATGTGACGTGACCGACAGCTTCGATTGCGTTGGCCTGGTGCAACAGGCGCTGGGTGCCGAAGGCCAGATCGATATCCTGGTCAACAATGTCGGTATCGGCGGTGGTGGCGATGGACCGGCCCACCTTGCATCGGAAGAAGCGGTGGAGCGGATCCTGGACGTGAACCTGAAGGCCGCATGGCGCATGATCCGTCATGTCCTGCCGCCTATGCGGGAACGCGGGCAGGGGAGCATCGTCAATATCTCGTCCCTCGCGTCGTTCGGGGGCAGCAACATGGTGGCCTATGAAATGTCGAAGGCCGGGATGAACCGGCTGACCACCAGCGTGGCCATCGGCAACGCGAAATACGGCATTCGCTGCAACGCCATCGCGCCGGGATTGATGGACACGCCGATGGCGGTCAGCGGCGGCGCGGCGGCGCGTGGCCTGGACACGGCGACGGTCCGGGCGGAGCGCAACAGGACGGTGCCGCTGAACCGGACGATGGGAACGGGTTGGGACACGGCCCACGCGGCCCTGTTCCTGGCCTCCGACGAGGCGCGTTTCATCACCGGCGCGATCCTGCCGGTGGACGGTGGGGCAGGGGTCCGCGTCGGCTGAACCGGCGTAATGAATCGACAGGGAAGATCGGCAGAAAAAGGCCGGCAGAACAAGACCGGCGGATGGGGAGGCCAGGCAACATGAGCAATCCGGAACAGAAGGACGCGACGGAGGCGACACGGGCGGCGCATGAACGGCTGCGTGCCCGGCTGGATTTCGACCAGTCGGAGGATTTCGCCAATGCCGCGCGGGGCCTGGTGGAGGCGGTGCCGGACGGTGGCGTGGTGAAGACCGAGTCCGGTGCCGTTGTCTGGAACCTGCCTGCCTGGGACTTCCTGAACAGCGATGACGACATTCCCACCGTGAACCCCAGCCTGCTGCGCATGGCGCGGCTGAACATGGCCAACGGGCTGTTCAAGGTGGTGGACCGGGTCTGGCAGGTGCGGGGCATGGACCTGGCCAACATGACCATCATCGAGGGTGATACCGGCCTGATCATCATCGAATGCATCACAACGGCGGAGGTGGCGCAGGCCGGGCTGGAACTGTTCTACCGGCACCGCCCCCGCGTGCCGGTCAAGGCCGTGTTCTACACCCACAGCCACGTCGATCACTATGGCGGTGTGAAGGGCATCGCCACCCCGCAGGACGTGGACGAAGGGCGGACGGCCATCTTCGCGCCCAATGGCTTCATGGAGGCCGTGGGCGGGGAGAACGTGCTGGCCGGCAACGCCATGACCCGCCGGGCGCAGTTCCAGTTCGGTCCCCTGCTGAAGGTCGGGCCGAAGGGGCAGGTGGATGCCGGGCTGGGCAAGGTGACGGCGCGCGGTCGCGTCACCCTGCTGGCCCCGACGCAACTGATCACGGAAGCGGTGGAGCGCCACGTGGTGGACGGTCTGCAGGTCGATTTCCACCTGGCACCGGGGACGGAAGCACCGGCGGAAATGCACATGTTCTTCCCCGAACTGGGGGTGCTGAACATGGCGGAGAACGCAACGCCGCTGCTGCACAACTTCTGCCCGCTGCGCGGTTCAGAGGTCCGTGACCCGCGCATCTGGTCCTATTACCTGGCCGACGCGGTGGAGAAATTCGGCAGCCGGACCGAGGCCCTGATCTGCCAGCATCACTGGCCGACATGGGGCAGCGAGAACATCGTCGGCTTTCTTGAACGCCAGCGCGACCTCTACAAGCATATCCACGACCAGACCGTGCGGCTGATGAACCATGGCTGGCGACCGGCGGAGATAGCCGAGGAACTGGACATTCCGCCGTCGCTGGCAACGGACTTCCGGATGCGCGGCTACTACGGTTCCGTCAGCCACAATTCCAAGGCCGTGTTCCAGCGCTATCTCAGCTGGTACGACGGCAACCCGGCCAACCTGAACCCGTTGCCGCCGCGCCATGCCGCCGTGAAGTATGTCGACTACATGGGCGGCGCGCCGGAAGTCATGGCGAAAGCGCAGGCCGACTTCGATGCCGGGGAATACCGCTGGGTGGCGCAGGTGCTCTACCACGTGCTGTTCGCCGACCCGGACAATGAAGCCGCCAAGCACCTGGCGGCGGATGCGTTCGAACAACTCGGCTACCAGGCGGAATCGGCGACCTGGCGCAATGCCTATCTCTACGCCGCCCAGGAACTGCGCCACGGGGTCATGAAACTGCCGCCACGGCCGGTGCTCAGCCCCGATCTGCTGGGGGCGGTGGCGACGGATATCCTGTTCGACTTCATCGCCGTCCGGCTGGATTCGAACAAGGCCATCGGCAAGCGCTGGCGGGTGAACTGGAACCTGACGGACCGCGATGAAAGGGTCTGCCATACCCTCAGCAACGAGACCCTGACCCAGCTGATGGGCAAGGTTGCCGATGATGCCGTCGCGACGGTGACGACAACGCGGGAGGTGCTGGTCGGGCTGATCGTTGCCAAGGTCACGGTTGCCGATGCCATCGCCGCCGGGTCCCTGATCATCGACGGCGACAGGGCGGTGATCGAGGATCTGTTCGACATGCTCGACATGTTCGGCATGCAGTTCGATATCCTCACACCGGGCAAGGACATCCCCACGCCGGATTGAGGTAAGGGGCAGTCGGCGGTCCCGGAGAAGAGCCGGCTGCCCGACTGCTCTCACTTCGTCCGGCTGACCAGCCTCGGCAGGCGGACGGTGAAGCGGGCACCGCGGATACCGATCAGCAGGCCGTGGCTGCCGACGTCCTTCACGTTCTCGACGCTGATCGTGCCGCCGTGGGCTTCGACGATCTGGCGGCAGATGTTCAGGCCGAGGCCGGAATGGGTGCCGAATGCTTCCCCTGCCGGGCGCTCCGAATAGAACCGCTCGAATATCTTCTGGCGGACTTCTTCCGGCACGCCGGGGCCTTCGTCTTCCACGACCAGCACGACCTGGTCGTTCTCCGCATGCACGCGCACCGTGACCCGGCCACCGTCGGGGCTGAAGGATGCCGCATTGTCCACCAGGTTGCGCAGCACCTGGCCCAGCCGATGCTCGGCGCCGAGCACGGTCAGGCTGACCCCCGCCTGTACATCGGTATCGATGCGCACGTTGGCGCGGGTGGATTGCAGCACCTCGCGCAGGGCCAGCACCATGTGGCCCACGTCCACTTCCTCCCGCTCGATCCGTCCCATCTCCGCGTCGATGCGGGAGGCATCGGAGATCTCGCTGATCAGGCGGTTCAGGCGCTGCACGTCCTCCAGCACGATGCGGGTCAGTTCGCGGCGGGCCTCCGGCTTGTCGGTTCGTTCCAGCGTTTCAACGGCACTGCGCAGGCTGGTCAGCGGGTTCTTGAGTTCATGCGCCACGTCGGCGGCAAAGGCCTCGATCGCGCCGACGCGGCCATTGATCGCCTCCGTCATCGCCCGCAGCGATACCGACAGGTCCCCGATCTCGTCGCGACGGTGTTTCAGGTCCGGTATCTGTTCATGTCCGCCGCCTTCCGAGCGGACGCGGTCGGCGGCGCGTGACAGGCGCTGGATCGGGCGGATGATGGAGCGGGAGAGGAATACGGAAAGCAACAGCGTGATCAGCGCCGCGACGCCGAACACGGCCATGGTGGCCACCTGTTCGCGGCGCACCGCGTCGTCGATCTCGTAGGTATCGACGGTCAGCACCACCGCGCCCAGCACGCGTTTCAGCGCCCGCACCGGCACGCCGACGCCGATGACCAGCCGCCCGCCCGGTGTGCGCCAGACCTGGCCGACCTCGACCCCCTGCGCGGCCAGCGCGATGTCGGGCCAGTCGCGGACGGTACCGCCATGCACCTCCCGATAGACGGGATAGTCGCCCCGGCGTGGAATCAGGTTCATCGCCCGGTCCCAGATGACGGCGGCCAGGCCCAGCGGATCCAGCAGGTCCCCGGCCGGGGGCAGGTCGCGTCGTTCCACCTGCCGCTCCGCCGTCGGCAGGCGACGGCTGTCGAGCATCAGCCGGCCCTCCGGATCGAACAGGCGGGTCCGGGCACCCGTGGTCAGAACCGCGCGGCGCAGGATATAGGCGGCAAGCGACGGGTCCAGCCGCAACCGTTCAATGGGACCGGCCAGCGCCGTTTCGCCCAGGGCGCCGGCGATCAGGTAGGCTTCCTTGCCCAGGGCCTCCTGGCGAGCCTCGATCAATCCCGCGCGGTACTGGTCCAGATAGAACCAGGCACCGACCAGAACCAGGAAGGCGGGCAGGTTGATGGCCAGGATGCGGCGGGCGAGCGGGGACACGGGGGCAGGGGCCGGTCAGGTTTCGCGGAATCGATAGCCGACCCCGTAGAGGGTGTCGATGGCCGCGAATTCATCGTCCACGGCCTTGAACTTGCGCCGCAGACGCTTGATGTGGCTGTCGATGGTGCGGTCATCGACGTAGACATTGTCCTCGTAGGCCGCGTCCATCAACTGGTCGCGGGTCTTCACGTGACCGGGGCGCTGCGCCAGTGACTCCAGGATCAGGAATTCCGTCACCGTCAGCTTGACCGGTCGTCCGAGCCATTCGCAGTGATGGCGGTTCGGGTCCAGGGTCAGGTCGCCACGCTCTATCACCTTGCGGTCGTTCTCTTCCGAAGGGTTGGCCGCCGCCTCCCGACGGCGCAGCACCGCGCGAATGCGCTCGATCAGCAGCCGCATGGAAAACGGTTTCTTGATGTAGTCGTCCGCGCCCATCTTCAGGCCCAGCACCTCGTCGACCTCGTCATCCTTCGAGGTCAGGAAGATGACGGGCACGTCGGATGTCCGGCGCAACCGGGTCAGGGTTTCCATGCCGTCCATGCGCGGCATCTTGATGTCCAGCACCACCAGGTCCGCCGGCTGGCTGGTCAGGCCACGCAGCGCCTCGGCCCCGTCGGAGAAGCTGCGGACACAAAATCCTTCCCCCTCCAGCGCAATGGAGACAGATGTCAGGATATTCCGGTCGTCATCTACCAGGGCAATCGTTTCGCTCATCCCTGCGTCCCCCTCAGGCCGTTGCATGTCTGATCGTTGCATGGACCTGTGTCTGACGAAAGCTGGACCGCAAGGGGTCGGGAATGCGGCGATTCCGGGGCAGGGACTGTTGCCATGCGCATGGGGACCGGCCTCACGAACGGCGCAGCGGTCGGTGCAGCATGTGGCGGAACCGCAGCCCGGCGATCAGGGTGGCGGTCACGCAGCCGGCATAGATGCCGCCCATCAGCCCTGCCGTGCCGAGGCCCATGTCGAAGGCCAGGTACCAGGCCAGCGGTGTTGCGACCAGCCAGAACGCCACGAACTGCCCCGCCATCGGGAACCAGACGTCGCCCAGGCCACGCAGGGCATTGACCAGCACGCCCTGTGATCCGTCGAAGATCATCATGCTGCTGGCCACGGCCAGCGCGGCGATGGCCGTTGCGGTCACGGCCAGGTCCGGTGTGTAGAGGCCGATCAGCACCTCGGGCATCAGGATGAAACTGCTGCCCAGGATGATCATGGCAACAACCACCAGTCCGACCCCGGTCAGCCCGGCCATGCGCACGCCGTTCACATCGTTGCGCCCGACCGAGATGCCGACCCGTACCCCCGTTGCCGCGCCGATGCCGATGGCCGACATGAAGACCAGGGCCACCAGGTTGTGCGCGATCTGATAGCCGGCCACCTCCGCCTTGCCGAGGTAGCCCGCCATCTGCGTCATCGCCATGAATGCCGCCGTTTCGATGAACATGCCCAGCCCCATGGGATAGCCGATCCGGCGGATGCGCCTGCCGACGTCCGGGGCGGACGGACCACCACCGCGCACGAAGTACCTGTCGCGGGACGGCATGAACCAGATATAGCCGAGTGCCACGAATGCCGTGACCCAGCGGGCGATGGACGTGGCGATGGCCGCGCCCTCCGCGCCCATGGCTTCGACGATCACGGTGTCGCCCACGGTCGTGCCCTGGATGAAGATCCAGTTGAGGCCGAGGTTGAGCACATTGGCACCCAGCATGATCACCATGCCCGGCACCGGGCGGCTGACGCCCTCCAGGAAGAACGAGCAGGCGACGAAGATCAGCACGCCGGGCAGGCCCCAGCCCAGCATGTGCATGACCCGGTCCGCGCCCTCCGCCAGTTCCGGATCCTGGCCCAGCGCGCCGAGGATGGTGATGCCATACTGGCAGACACCGGCAAACAGCACTCCGACGATGACGGCATGTGCCAGGCCGACGTGCCATATGTGCCCGGCCTGTTCCGGTTCATTCGCACCATCCGCCTGGCTGGTCAGCACCGTGACACCAAGCAGGAACCCCAGGCCCAGCAGCGTGAGTGCGATGGTCGGTGACAGGCCGAGGCCGAAGAAGGCCAGTTCATCACCACCGACGCTGCCGGTCATGGCGGTATCGACAGCCATCATGATCAGCACGCCGGAGCGCGCCACCACCACCGGTCCGGCAAGCTTCAGGGTCTGCCAGACGTGATGGCCGAGGGACCGAGGCTCGGTCACCGATGAACCTGGATTGGCGGTCACGCGGTGCTGCTGGTCATGGACAGGAAGACATCCTCCAGGTCCGACTCCTCGGTGGACAAGTCGGCGATGGTGTGTCCGGCGGCCTGCACGGCGGCCAGGATCTCGCCGATGGACCGCTCCGACGGGCGATAGCTGACATTCAGCCGCCCGAATTCGTCGATCGTCGCCCCCAGCCTGGCGAGGCGGTCGGACAGGGTGGTCAGTTCGTCGTCCAGCCGCATCACGACCGACTTCCGGTCGAGACGCTGGATCATTTCCTCCTTCGGCTCGCAGGCCACGACCTCGCCATGGTTGATGATGGCGATGGTGTCACAAAGCTCTTCCGCCTCTTCGAGGTAGTGGGTGGTCAGCACGATGCTGGTGCCGTCGGTATTGAGCGAGCGGATGTAGTGCCAGAGCTGCTGGCGCAACTCGACATCGACACCGGCGGTCGGCTCATCCAGTACCAGGACCGGCGGGCGATGCACCATGGCCTTGGCGACCAGCAAGCGCCGCCGCATGCCGCCCGAAAGCGTGCGTGAATAGACATCGGCCTTGTCGGCCAGGCCCATGGCATCCAGCACTTCCATGGTCATGCGTTCCTTGCGCGGCACACCGTAGAGCCCGGCCTGGAACTCGACGACCTCGCGCGGCGTGAAGAACGCGTCCAGGTTCAGTTCCTGCGGCACCACGCCGATGGCGGCGCGGGCCTGGCGCGGATTGCGGTCGATATCCATGCCCCAGATGGATGCGGTGCCGCCGCTCTTGTTGACCAGCCCGGCAAGGATGTTGATGAACGTCGACTTCCCGGCACCGTTGGGACCCAGCAGCGCGAAGAAAGACCCTTTCGGCACCGTCAGGTCGACGCCCTTCAGGGCCTGCTTGATCCCGTCGGACTTCCTGCCGCGATAGGTCTTGCGCAGATCGTTCGTCTGGATGGCGTTGTCAGTCATGCGGCGGTCGATCCTGTCGTGTCGGGGGCGCGTGGTCGTCCGGACGCGTCTCGACGGTCCGGGTGGCCATGGCGGTCAGAAATGCAGTTGGCATGATCTGCAAGTGTTTCGATGACGCGGCAGTCCGCAACCGTGCCGCCCGCACACTGATCAATCATGCGACACAGTTCCTGCCGCAAGCTGGCCAGACTTGCAAGCCTGCGCTCCACTTCCGCCAACTGGTGGCGGGCAATGGTGTCGGCGCTTTCGCAGGACCGGTCCGGATCGTCACCGAGGTCGAGCAGGGCGCGAATGTCGGCCAGCGGGAACCCCAGGTCGCGGCAATGACGGATGAACCGCAGCCGGTCCACCTGCGCCGGTGCATAGCGACGCTGGTTGCCCGATGTCCGTTCCGGCTCCGGCAACAGGCCGATTTCCTCGTAATAGCGGATGGTTGGCACCTTGGTGCCCGTCGCGGCCGACAGTTTTCCGATCCCCAGCACGATGCACCTCCAGGAGAAAAGTTTCGAGATCCAGGAATTCGCCCTTGAAGCTCTAGTTACTAGAGATCCCATCTTGGTGCCAACGCAACACGATCAAGGGGGATGGGGCCATGAGCGCCGCCTGCAATCATACTGACGACCTGCCAACCGAACAGCCCGGGTTCCGTCGTGCGCTCTGGTGGGTCATTGCCATCAACGCCGGCATGTTCGTGGTCGAGGGTCTTGCCGGCTGGCAGTCCGGTTCCCTGGCACTGTTGAGCGATTCTCTCGACTTTGCCGCGGACGCGGCGACCTACGGCATCAGCCTCGCAGTGCTGGGGGCCAGCCTGTCCGTCCGGTCGTGGGCGGCCATCGCCAAGGGCGCGAGCATGGGGGTTCTGGGGGCATGGATACTGGTCATGGCCGGGCTGGCCGCGATCAGCGGTGACGTGCCCGATGCACCGACCATGAGCGTTGTCGGCTTCCTCGCCCTGGTCGCCAACCTGGTCAGTGTCCTGTTCCTGCTGCGGTTCCGGAACGGGGATGCCAACCTGCGGTCGGTCTGGCTGTGCAGTCGCAATGACGCCATCGGCAATGTCGCGGTCATGCTGGCCGGGGCCGGGGTCTTTGCCAGCGCCAGCCGCTGGCCGGACCTGGCGGTGGCGACGATCATGGCGACCCTGTTCATTTCCGGCGCGATATCGATCCTGCGGCAGGCGCGACATGAACTCCGCGACGGACATTCCAGCCACGCTTGAACGGCGCGCGCGGGGCGTTATCATCGCCGCCAACCGAGACACATGCGCGGAAACCGTTCCGCCAGACCGAGGGCGAGACTGAACCTATGGAACCAGCGGAAATCGTTGAAGTCGAAGACAAGCGCGTGGCCTGTGATGGAGATGCCGGTCCACTGGGACATCCGCGCGTCTTCCTGGAGATGGGGAACAAGGATTCCATCGACTGCCCCTATTGCGGTCGCCGTTTCGTGCTGAAGGAAGGCGCGGGTACTGCCCCGGCGCATTGATCCGCGCATGACCGATCAGCCTGGTACGGAAAGCACGCAACACCTCGTCTACCTGGTCGATGGCTCCGGCTACATCTTCCGGGCCTATCACGCCCTGCCGCCGCTGACCCGGGCCGACGGCACGCCGGTGAACGCGGTGCTCGGCTTCTGCAACATGCTCTACAAGCTGATCGACGACCTGACGTCAGCGGGCAAGGCGAGCCACCTGGCGGTGATCTTCGACACGTCGCGGAAGACGTTCCGGTCCGAGATATTTCCCGCCTACAAGGCCAATCGCCCGCCAGCGCCCGAGGACCTGATTCCGCAGTTCCCGCTGTTCCGGCAGGCAACGGAAGCCTTCGGGGTCCCGTCGCTGGAGATGGACGGGTTCGAGGCGGATGACCTGATCGCCACCTTCGCGCAGCACGCGCGCGACGACGGGCATGAAGTCGTCATCGTCTCGTCCGACAAGGACCTGATGCAGCTGGTCGATGATGGTGTCACCATGCTGGACCCGATGAAGAACCGCCGCATCGGCCCGGCCGAGGTGCGCGAGAAGTTCCTTGTCGATCCCGAGAAGGTGGTCGACATCCAGGCGCTGGCCGGGGATTCCACGGACAATGTGCCCGGCGTTCCGGGAATCGGGGTGAAGACTGCCGCGCAACTGATTGATGAATATGGCGATCTTGATTCACTTCTGGCCCGGGCAGGGGAGATCAAGCAGCCCAAGCGTCGCCAGAACCTGATCGAGCATGCGGAACTGGCGCGGGTCAGCCGGCAGTTGGTGACCCTGAAACGCGACGTTCCGGTGAACGAGGCCTTTCTGGATTTCACCATCGGGCCGCCTGATCTCGACAAGCTGACCGCCTTCCTGGAAGCCAATGACTTCCGGTCCCTGACGACGAAGGTGCGCAACCGCTTTGGTGACCCCGGCGCGGAGCAGGCCGCGAAGGCTGCCGCGACGCCACCGCCGTCCGATGCCGTCTATGAACTGGTGCAGGACGTGGACAGCCTGAAGCGCTGGATCGCGGAGGCAACCCGCGTGGGCGTGGTCGCCGTCGATACGGAAACGACCTCGCTGGACGCGGTTGCGGCGGAACTGGTGGGCATTTCCATGGCCACGGCGCCGGGCAGGGCCTGCTACATCCCGCTGCGCCACAAGGGCAAGGTGCCGGAAGGGCAGCTGGATCTTGGCGGAGATGCCGAAGACGCGCCGGTCCAGATTCCGGTGCAGGAGGCGCTGGACCTGTTGCGACCGCTGTTTGCAGACCCGGGCGTGCTGAAGGTCGGTCAGAACGTGAAGTATGACCAGACGATCCTGACGCTGGCCGGCGTGCCGCTGCACCCCATCGACGATACCATGCTGCTGTCCTTCGTTCTGGACGCCGGCCAGCACGGGCACGGCATGGACGAGCTGGCGAAACTGCACCTGGACCACGCGCCGATTCCCTACAAGGAAGTCGCGGGTACCGGCAAGTCGCAGATCACCTTTGACAGGGTGCCGCTGGACAAGGCCCTGGACTATGCCGCCGAGGACGCGGACATCACCCTGCGCCTCTGGGAACTGCTGAAGCCGCGGCTGGTGCACGACCACATGGTCAACCTCTATGAAACGATCGAACGTCCCCTGGTGCCGGTGATCGCGGGCATGGAACAGGCCGGGATCAAGGTCGATCGCGCTATCCTGGAAGCCATGTCGGCAGACTTCGAGCAGCGCGCCGGGGAGATCGAGAAGGAAATCCACGTCCTGGCGGGAGAGGAATTCAACGTCGGCAGCCCGAAGCAGCTTGGCGAGATCCTGTTCGACAAGATGAGCCTTTCCGGTGGCAAGAAGACCAAGACCGGTGCCTATCAGACCGGCGCGGAAGTGCTGGAGGACCTGGCGGTCCAGGGCGTCGACCTGGCGCGGCGGGTGCTGGACTGGCGGCAGCTGACCAAGCTGAAATCGACCTACACCGATGCCCTGCCGCGAGAGATCAATCCGCGCACCGGCCGGGTCCATACCGCCTATCACATGGCCGGCGCGGCGACGGGGCGGCTGTCGTCATCGGACCCGAACCTGCAGAACATCCCGATCCGGACGGAGGAGGGGCGCAAGATCCGCACCGCCTTCATCGCGGAGGAAGGCCACACGCTGATCTCTGCCGACTACAGCCAGATCGAACTGCGCATCCTGGCCGACATCGCTGGCATCGACGCGCTGAAGCAGGCGTTCGCGGATGGCGTGGACATTCATGCGCTGACCGCCTCGCAGGTGTTCGGCGTGCCGCTGGACGAAATGGACGGGGCCACCCGGCGTCGTGCCAAGGCGATCAACTTCGGCATCATCTACGGCATTTCCGCCTTTGGCCTGTCACGGCAGTTGCAGATTCCGCAGGGCGAGGCGAAGCAGTTCATCGAGGCCTATTTCGAGCGTTATCCGGGCGTGAAGGACTACATGGACCGCACCAAGGCCCAGGCCCGCGAAGACGGTTCGGTCGAGACCCTGTTCGGGCGGCGCATCCACCTGCGCGGCATCAAGGACAAGAACCCGGCCATGCGCAGCTTTTCGGAGCGGGCGGCGATCAATGCCCCCATCCAGGGCACGGCCGCCGACGTGATCAAGCGCGCCATGATCCGCATTCCCGACGGCCTGGCCAGGGCGGGGCTGAGCGCGCGGATGCTGTTGCAGGTGCATGACGAACTGATCTTCGAGGCACCGGATGCCGAGGTTGCGGACACCATCGCGACCGTCAAGCAGGTCATGGAGCGTGCGGCACACCTGTCGGTGCCCCTGGTGGTGGAGGCCGGGCAGGGGCAAAGCTGGGCCGATGCGCACTGACGTCGGCTCTTCACCTATGGTTCGGGAGGTTTGCAGTTGAGTCAGACAGTTGGACTGAATCACCTTGGCCTGTCGGTTCTGGACCTGGATGCCACGACGAATTTCTTCACAGGTGTTCTCGGGTGGACGGAACTGGCCCGGGACGAAAGCTATCCACGCAATTCAGTGACGGATGGCAAGCTGCGCCTGACGCTCTGGCAGGTTGATCATTCGTTACCGGTCACGGCCTTCGACCGGCGCGCCAACATCGGGCTGCATCACCTGGCGCTGGAAGTGCCGTCGGAGGCGGTTCTGAACGACCTGGCCGAACGCGTCAGCGACTGGCCGGGCGTGGAAGTCGAATTCATGCCGGAACCGGTTGGCTCCGGCCCGCGCAGGCACATGATGTTCCAGGAACCGGGCGGCATCCGGCTGGAGCTGATCTGGCCTGGCTGACGTCCGGGGCGCTGGTGGACCGGCCTGCCGACCGGTCCGTGACAGCGCCGCCTCGGATCAGAACAGGCCTTCGATGTCGCCGTTGTCGTTCAGCATGATCTGTTCCGCTGCCGGAACCCGCGGCAGGCCCGGCATGGTCATGACCTCCCCGCAGATGACGACGATGAAACCGGCGCCGGCGGACAGGCGGACTTCGCGGATCGGCAGGGAATGACCGGTCGGTGCACCGCGCAGGTTGGGGTCGGTGGAAAAGCTGTACTGCGTCTTCGCCATGCAGACCGGCAGGTGGCCGTAACCGTCGGCTTCCCACTTGCGCAACTGGTTGCGGATGGCCTTGTCAGCCAGCACCTCGTCGGCGCGGTAGATCCGCTTGGCGATGGTCTCGATCTTCTCGAACAGGGGCATCTCGTCGGGGTAGAGCGGGCTGAACTGCGACATGCCGCTGTCGGCGATCTCGACCACGCGATGCGCCAGGTCGAGGATGCCGGCCGAGCCGCTGGCCCAGTGACGGCAGACGATGGCCTCGGACCCCATGGATTCGACATATGCCTTCACGGCTTCGATCTCGGCATCGGTGTCGGCGACGAAATGGTTGATGGCGACAACCGCGGGAACACCGAACGATTTGACGTTCTCGATATGGCGACCCAGGTTGGCGCAGCCCTTCTTCACCGCATCGACGTTCTCGTCCCCCAGGTCGTCCTTGGCGACGCCGCCGTTCATCTTCATCGCGCGCACCGTGGCAACCAGCACAACCGCCTGTGGCGAAATACCGGCCTTGCGGCACTTGATGTTCATGAACTTTTCGGCTCCGAGATCGGCACCAAAGCCAGCTTCGGTCACCACGTAATCGGCCAGTTTCAATGCCGTTTTGGTGGCCACCACCGAATTGCAGCCATGCGCAATATTGGCAAAAGGCCCACCATGTACAAAAGCCGGATTATTTTCAAGCGTTTGCACAATATTCGGCTGCATAGCTTGCTGCAACAAAACGGTCATCGCCCCGTCAGCTTTGATGTCGCGGGCATAGACCGGAGAACGATCGCGACGGTAAGCCACAATGATATCGCCCAGACGTTTTTCAAGATCAGCCAGATCGTTCGCCAGACATAAAATCGCCATCACCTCCGAGGCGACGGTGATATCAAACCCGGCTTCGCGCGGGAAACCGTTGGCGACCCCGCCAAGATTGCAAACCACCTGGCGCAAGGCGCGATCATTCATATCTATCACCCGCCGATAAGCGACCCGACGGATATCAATTTCCAATTCGTTGCCCCAATAAACATGGTTGTCCAACATCGCTGCCAGCAAGTTATGGGCCGAAGTAATCGCGTGGAAATCGCCC
>CAJYBQ010000017.1 GCA_913064755.1 uncultured Alphaproteobacteria bacterium | reverse complement strand
AACGGGCGCGCCCCGCGGGGCCGCCACCCGGCCGCGCCCGGCACGGCCGGCGGGGGGGGCAACGACTGCGCGGGCTCGGACGAGGGGGCCGGCGTCGGGAGCGGGCGGCGGCGGCGGCTGCCCGGGGGCGTGGAGCAGCGTCGGGCCATCTTCGAACGGTACCGCAATGGCCTGCATGACGTGCCCGGCCTGGACTGGATGCCGGAGCCGAACTGGAGCCGCAGCAACCGCTGGCTCTCGGTCTGCACCTTCGACCCCGACGTGATCGGCCTGCACCCCTATGCGATCATGCGCCAGTTGCAGCAGCACGAGATCGAGACCCGACCCGTGTGGAAGCCCATGCACATGCAGCCCCTGTTCCGCGACGCGCCCTATTACGCCCACGACGAAGATCATTCCGTCAGTGACCGGCTGTTCCTGACCGGGCTCTGCCTGCCGTCGGGCACCGGCATGGCGGAGGCAGACCAGGACCGTGTCATTGCCGCCATTCGCCAGGTGCTGGGCGCATGATCCGCCTGATGGTCATACCGGAATCCGTGGTCATGGCGCGGGACGCGCTCAACGCGGGCGTCGATCGACTGTTCCTGGACCTGGAACGCGCCGGCAAGCAGGACCGGCAGGGCACCGGCACCTGGATCAGTTCGCAGACCCTGGAAGACGTGCGCCGCTATCGCGAGACCTTCCCCGATGCGGAGATGATCGTTCGCACCGACCCCTGGTCCGCCCTGAAACGCGATGACCTGGAACAGATCATCGCGTTCGGACCATGCGCGATCATGCTGCCCATGATCCGTGACCTGGCGGAGGTCGTGGCAATGCGCGACGCGATCGGCGGTCGCCTGCCCCTGCTGCCGCTGATCGAGACGGTCGCGTCGGCCGAGGCGCTGGCCGGGATCGCGGCCCTGGAAGGGGTCGAGGAGATCTATGTCGGCCTGAACGACCTGCACCTGGACCGGGGCGACAGCTTCATGTTCCAGGCGCTGGCGGACGGCACGGTGGAACGGCTGGCCGGAATTGCCTTCGCCGCGGGCCGACGGTTCGGGTTCGGCGGTATCGCCCGGCTGGGTCACGGCGACCTGGATGCGGAACTGATCATTGCCGAACACGTCCGGCTTGGTTCGACCGCCGTCATGCTGTCGCGAAAGTTCAAGGACCGGGCGACCGGGCCTTTCGACTGGGCCGGCGAGATCGGGCGCATTCGCCAGGCAGAGGCGCGCTTCGGCCAGCGCAGCGCCGCGCAGGCGGAGGCGGACAGGCTCGACCTGGTCGCAACGGTGGACCGGATCACCGGCAACAAGACGCCGGCAGGCAATTCCACGCACCATGAACAGGGATCGCGCTGATGTGCGGCATCTATGGCTATTTCGACCGTTCCGGCACGGCGCTGCCAGAGGGCACGTTGCACGAGATGGATCGCCTGCTGACCCATCGTGGTCCGGACGACAGCGGCCACCTGCATTTCAGCCATGGCGCCATCGGCAATCGACGCCTGTCGATCATCGACATCGAAGGCGGCCACCAGCCGATGAGTGGCGCGGATGGCAAGGTCTCCGTGGTGCAGAACGGCGAGATCTACAATTTCGTCGAACTGGCAGAGATGCTGCGCCGCGACGGGATTCACCTGCGCACCCGGTCGGATACCGAGGTCCTGCTGGCGTTGTACCTGCGCGACGGCGTGGATTTCGTGCGCCACCTGAACGGCATGTTCGCCATCGCCGTCCATGACGATCGCGGCGACCGGCCCGTCTTGCACCTTTACCGCGACCGCATGGGCGTGAAGCCGCTCTACGTGCATGACGATGGCACGCGGCTGGTATTCGCGTCCGAGATCAAGCCGATCTTCGCCACCGGTGTCCGGCCCGTCGCGAATGCCGAGGCGCTGCACCACTTCCTGGTGCTGAACTACGTGCCGCCCCCGCTGACCGCTTTCGAGGGCATTCGCCATGTCGCCCCCGGCGGTCGCCTGTCCATCAGCCCGACCGGCATGGTGGAGGATCAATGGTGGCGACTGGCCGATATCGAACCCCGGCCGATGAAGCTGGCCGACGCATCTGCGGAACTGCTGGCGCTGCTGGACGACGCGGTGCGCATCCGCCTGCGCGCCGACGTGCCGTTCGGTGCCTTCCTCTCCGGCGGTATCGATTCCAGCACCGTCACCGGGCTGATGTCGATGCACATGTCACGGCCGGTGGATACCTTCTCCATCGGCTTCGCGGACCAGCGCTTCGACGAGACCCGGCACGCCCAGGCCGTTGCACGGCGGTTCGGCACCAATCATCGCCACGAAATCGTCTCCCCCCGCATGCTGGACCGCTGGCCGGAAGTGCTGCGGCACCTGGAACAGCCGCACGGGGACGTGTCCTTCATGCCGACCCTGCGCGTCGCCGAACTGGCGGCGAGCGAGACCAAGATGGTGCTGACGGGCGATGGCAGTGACGAACTGTTCGCCGGATACGACAAGTACCGCGACTTCTTCCACGCAGATGCGTCGTTCAGCGACGATGCCGCCTTTGCACGCGGGTACATGGACAGCGCCCTGACCCTGTTCCCTGAGCGGACACTGCAGGACACGCTCTACAGCCAGGCCGCAGCGCGCGCCGTTTCGGGCGTGTCGACGCATGACCTGATCGCCGGGCACCTGGCCGACGTGCCGCAGTTCGACCACCTGACCCGGGCGCTCTACCTCGATTCCCTGCTGCTGCTGCCGGGCAACAACCTGGTGAAGCCCGACCGCATGGGCATGGCGGTCTCGCTGGAGGCGCGGACACCATTCCTCGATTATCGCATCGTCGAACTGGCGTTCCGCATGTCGGCCGACCTGAAGCTGCGCAATGGCGAGACCAAGCATGTCCTGAAACACACGGTCCGCCCCCTGCTGGGCGAGGCCCTTACCGACCGTTCGAAACAGATGTTCACGGTGCCCGTGGGCGAATGGCTGAAACAGGACCTGGCCGGACATGCCCGCGACATGCTGCTGACCGACCGTTTCAACGATCGCGGCCTGTTCCAGCCCGACACCGTGCACCTGCTGCTGGAAAGTCATATCCAGGGCAGCCGCAACAATACCCGCGAAGTCCGCGCCCTGATGGCGCTGGAGCACTGGCACAGGCTGTTCATCGACTGACTGGAGGCATCGTCGCGCGGACGAAGATCTCAGCGCTGTCCGAGCAACCGATCCATCAGCCAGCCGAAGGGACAGCTCGCCTGGTTGCGGGTTTCAGGAGGCATCGGGCACCCTCCCCGACGATGAGGGTCGCCGGTGAACTTCCGGCACCGACGCGCCCTTCTGCGCCGCCGGACCCTGCGGGATCCTCTTCAACTGCCTGAATGGTGCCGGAACGAGTGCCGCGCTGGCAAAGCTGTCCGACATGCGCTGCAGGTTATCCGCGGCGATCTTCTGTCCGGTGCCGTCGATCATCAGATCCAGCACCGCCTCCGCCAGCGGCCGCATGTTCGCAGCCATGGCACCGAAGTCCCGCAGCAGGATGATCTCGTCGCTGCTGACTTCCGACGTGCGGCGGCGGCGGATATCGACGTTGCGCGCTGCACAGGTGGCGATGGACATCATCAGGCCGTCGAAAGCGGTCATGGCTTCGGGGATCCTGTGGGCCATCAGCCCGGCCTCGATCTCGTGATCGACATCGATGCTCTGGTTCAGGCCCTGGACCCACGTGCGCACCAGCCAGAGAAACAGGCGCTCCGCTTCGCCAAGGTCACTCATGACCGCTTCCGTGTTCTGCGGCTGTATGGCCACGATGGCACCCATGATCGTCCCCTGTGTTGCGCTTCAATATGCAAATGATAATCGTTCGCATTTATGAGCGCAACAAGGGAAACGACCAGGTGGCCATCGCACGGCGCGGCAATCGGGATAGAGTACCCGCAACGACAGTGTCGGAGATGCACAGTGAACAAACCCGAACCACCGGATCAGCCGCAGACACTGCTTCAGCGCCTGAACAACGCCGTCTACCGCGCCGTCATGTGGCCATTCAACCGCAGCCTGTTCGACGCCACACCGGATTTCGAAGACTACAAGCCCGGCAAGGTGGAGCATTTCATCACCACCTCGTCGATCCGCCACGCGGGCCGCTGGAGCAGCTGGCTGACAAGCCTGATCACCCCCGGACGGGCCTGGGGCTGCCTCGGCCTGATGGTGATTCTGGTCCTGCTTCTCGCCCTGGGGATCTGATCGCCCCTCAGACCCTTTCCACGACGATCGCGATCCCCTGCCCCACGCCGATGCACATGGTGCAGAGCGCATAGCGGCCACCGATGCGGTGCAGTTGATTGACCGCCGTCAGGATCAGACGGGCGCCGCTGGCCCCCAGCGGATGCCCCAGTGCAATCGCACCACCATGCGGGTTCACGTGATCCGCGTCATCGGCAAGGCCGAGCTGACGCGTGACGGCCAGGGCCTGTGCGGCAAAGGCTTCGTTCAGTTCGACCACGTCCATGTCCTTGATCGTCAGGCCGACCTGCGCCAGCACCTTCTCCGACGCCGGGGCCGGTCCGAAACCCATGATGCGCGGCGGAACACCTGCCGTTGCCATGCCGAGGATGCGTGCGCGCGGCGTCAGGCCGTTCCGCGCAGCGGCTGCTTCCGACGCCACGAACATGGCGCAGGCACCGTCGTTGACGCCGGATGCATTGCCGGCGGTCACGGACCCGCCATCCCTGAACGGGGCCGGCAGTTTCGCCAGCGCCTCCAGGGTGGTGCCACCGCGAATATGTTCGTCATCGGCCACGACCAGGGCGTCGCCCTTGCGCTGCGGGATGGTGACGGGTGCGATCTCCTCAGCGAAGATGCCCGCGGCCTGGGATTTCGCGGCCCGCTGCTGGCTGCGATAGGCAAAGGCGTCCTGATCCTCGCGCGTGACCTGGTAGTCGGCGGCGACGTTCTCGGCGGTTTCGGGCATGGAATCAACGCCATGCATCTTCTTCATCAACGGATTGACGAAGCGCCAGCCAATGGTGGTGTCATACATCTGCGCGCTGCGGGAGAACGCGCTTTCGGCCTTGCCCATGACGAACGGGGCGCGGGTCATGCTCTCGACACCGCCGCCGATCATCAGTTCCGCCTCGCCCGACTTGATCGCGCGCGCCGCCGTACCCACGGCATCCATGGACGAACCGCACAGGCGGTTGATCGTGGACCCCGGCACGCTTTCCGGCAGACCGGCCAGCAGCGAGGCCATGCGCGCCACGTTGCGATTGTCCTCACCGGCCTGGTTGGCACAGCCGTAGATCACGTCGTCCACCGCATCCCAATCGACACCGGTCGCGCGTTCCTTCAGGGCCTTGAGCGGGTGTGCGGCCAGGTCATCCGCACGTACCGACTTCAGGCCGCCGCCAAACCGACCGAACGGCGTCCGCACCGCCTCACACACAAATGCTTCAGCCATTTCATTTCTCCCTCGGGATGTCAGTGTTTCGTCAAGGATAGGTCATCGATCCCGGCTGTAAACGATCTACAGCGTCGCGGGATCACCCACGGTCCGGTTTCACGTCACCCGCGACCGGGTGCGGAATCGTGGCTGGTCCCACGTCCTGTGCTGCAGGATATTGCCCAGGACCTCGGCCGCCCGCACCACCTCCACGTAGGACAGGCAGAGCGGCGTGAATCCGAAACGGATGACGTCCGGTTCCCTGAAATCGCCGATCACGCCCTGGTCGATCAGCGCCTGCATGACGGCATAGCCGTCGGGACAGTGCCAGGACACCTGCGATCCGCGCCGGTGGCTCTCACGGGGGCTGGCCAGGTGCAGTTCGAACTGCCCGGCAAAACGGTCAACGGCATCGATGAACAGGTCCCCCAGCGCACGGGACTTCGTCCTCACCACCGCCATGTCCACGCCGTCCCAGACATCCAGGGCCGCGTCCAGCGCTACCATGGACAGGATGGCGGGCGTGCCGACACGGAACCGGTCGATGCCATCCGCCGGCCGATAGTCGGGATCGAAGGCGAAAGGGGCCGCGTGGCCCATCCAGCCGGTCAGGCTGCTGTTCACCCGATGCTGGATACCCGGCCGGACATAGAGGAAAGCCGGCGCGCCCGGACCACCGTTGAGATACTTGTAGCCACAGCCGACCGCGAAATCCGCGCCGACACCCGCAAGGTCGACCGGCATGGCCCCGGCCGAATGCGCCAGGTCCCAGATGGTCACGATACCCAGTGCCCTGGCCCTTGCCGTCAGGTCGGCCATGTCATGCAGCCGCCCGGATCGGTAATCGACCTGCGTCAGCATCAGAACCCCAACGTCGGGCGTCATCGCATTCGCCACATCGTCCGGCGCGACGGTGCGAAGCGTGCCGGATCCGCGAAGCTGGCCTTGCGCCACGTAGAGGTCGGTGGGGAAATTGCCCGTGTCGGAAAGCACGACAGGGCGTTCAGGCACCATGGCAAGGGCGGCCTGCAAGACCTTGGCGAGATTGATGGACGTCGAATCGGTGCAGATCACCGATCCCGCCGCCGCGCCGATCAGCGGGGCAATGCGGTCACCGATCCGGCGGGGCAGGTCCATCCAGCCTTCGGCGTTCCAGCCCCGGATCAACTGCTGCCCCCAGCCACGCGTGACCGCATCCGCCACACGGTCCGGAACATGGGCCGGCAGCATGCCGAGCGAATTGCCGTCGAGATAGGTCAGGCCGTCGGGAATGACGAAGCGATCCCGCCAGGCGCGATGCGGGTCGGCAAGGTCGAGCGCTTCGGCGCGCTGTTTCAGATCATCCATGCGACTGTTCCCCGGCGCGCCCCGTTCCCGTGCGCGGGCCGCCATGGTCCGGTCTGACCCCACACGGAGCGGACGACGCGAAAGCAGACGTCGGGCAGCACCCGGTCCGGCGGCGTATGGCCATCGGCGAAGGTCTTGATGTTGATCAATACCTTCTCACCCATGTCGACCCGGCCCTCGATGGTGGCGGAGCCCATGTGCGGCAGCAGCACGACGTTGTCCAGTTCCACCAGCTTGGGGTTCACCGCCGGCTCATGCTCGAACACGTCAAGCCCGGCACCGGCGATGTCACCGGCGCGCAGCATGCGGGTCAGCGCGTTCTCGTCGATGACCTCGCCGCGCGACGTGTTCACCAGGTAGGCGGTCGGCCGCATCAGTTTCAGACGGCGGGCGGAGAGCAGGTGATAGGTCGCCGGGGTATGCGGGCAATTGACCGAGATCATGTCCATCCGCGCCAGCATCTGGTCCAGGCTTTCCCAGTAGGTGGCCTCCAGATCCTTCTCGATGCTCTCATGCAGGCGGCGGCGGTTGTGGTAATGGATCGACAGGCCGAAGGCGCGCGCGCGACGGGCAACGGCGGTGCCGATGCGGCCCATGCCGATGATGCCCAGGCGCTTGCCCCAGATGCGGTGGCCCAGCATCTGCGTCGGGGACCAGCCCTGCCAGTCGCCTTCCCGCAGCTTGCGTTCACCTTCCGTCAGGCGGCGCGGCACGGCCAGCAGCAGCGCCATGGTCATGTCGGCGGTGTCTTCCGTCAGCACGCCGGGGGTATTGCAGACCGTGATGCCGCGCTGACGGGCACCGGCCAGGTCGATGTGATCGACACCGGTGCCGAAACTGGCGATCAGGCGCAGGTTCGGGTTGGCCTGGCTGAGGATGGATGCGTCGATCCGGTCCGTCACGGTGGGGACTAGCACGTCGGCCACCTTCACCGCCTCGATCAGTTCCGCCTTCGTCATCGGCCGGTCTTCGAGATTGAGACGCGTGTCGAACAGTTCCATCATCCGGGTCTCGATCGGATCGGGCAATTTCCGGGTAACAATGACCAGCGGCTTCTTGGTGTTGGGCATGACGGTCAACAATCCTCGTGCGGTGCGGCGCTGTTCGGTGGAGTATCAGCGGCTCCGGGGCTTGTCCAGCCATCACCGGCAGGCGGTGGCTCCAATCAGGTCCACGACCGACAATCAAGGGCAGGAAGCGTCGAACGCGACCTTGTCACATGGCGTAGCGAATTCTGTTTTAGGTTTCCCTGCTTGGCATTATCCTCCGCCGCCGCAGGGGACCGGCACCGGGACAAGGTGCCGACAATGAATCGAGGGAGCACCAAGGGCATGGCTGATGATGCGACAGCGAGCCTGGACAAGCTGAGAGCCGACATCGATCGCATAGACCAGGAGCTGCATGCCCTGTTGCGGGAGCGTGCTGCCGTGGTCAAGCGGGTCGGGCTGGCCAAGCGATCGTCCGGCGGTGCCGCCGCGCCGATCGTCCGGCCGGGTCGGGAGGCGAACGTCCTGCGTGCGCTGGTGGAACGCCATGAAGGGGCCATGCCTGTCGCGTCAGTCGCGCGGATATGGCGAGAGTTGATCGCCGACGCCTGCCAGATGCAGTCCCCCTTCCGCGTTGCCCTGCACGCACCCGAACGCTCCATTTCCCATTGGGACGTTGTCCGCAACCACTTCGGCACCATCGCCCCGATCATGCTTTGCGGCAGTGCCCAGCGGGTGCTGCAGGAATTGGAAAAGCCCGGCACCATCGGCGTGGTACCTTGGCCCGACCACGACGCGCCTGCCCCCTGGTGGCCGCATATGGCGACATCGGACATGTCGGCCAGCATTGTCACCGCCCTGCCCTTCTTCGAAAGCGCCGCAGGGCATTTCGAGAACCGTCGCATGATGGTCGTGGCCACCTACCCGCCGGAGGAATCCGGCGACGACACCAGCTACGTAGTCGTGCAGAGCGATCCCGAACTCAGCCGCGCCCGCCTGGGCGGCCTGCTGGAACGCCACGGCCTGTCCGGGCACGTCATCGCCACCAGCGGCCGACAGGATGACTTCCAGCAACTGCTGGAACTGGATGGCTTCATCAACCGCGATGACGAGCGCATCGCAGCGCTGGAACAGCAATCGGAGGGGCAGATCTATCGTGCCATTCCCATTGGTGCAGCGGCCCGTCCAATGGGCATGCTGGACGTCTGATCGCCTGCAGATGCCCGCCTGACCGACATCCCCGAACCGGCAGCACGGGCCTGCCCGTCGCGACGCAGGTCTGGACCCGGCGGCGCACCGGTGCTATCGGCCAAGCACCTGACGTCAATACGGCCCCGAAAGGCCAGCCATTCAGAGGTTCCGCGCCATGACCACGCCCAAACCACAGCCCGGTCTGATGTCGATCACCCCCTACAAGGGCGGCGAGTCGGAACTTGAAGGGCTGGCGGAAATCCGGAAGCTTTCGGCCAATGAATCCCCCCTCGGCCCCAGCCCGCGCGCGGTCGCCGCGATGCGTGAGATGGCGGCAACCGCGCATCGCTATCCCGATGGTGGCGCGACGCGGCTGCGACAGATGCTGGGCAAGCGGTTCGGGTTGCCTGCCGACCGCCTGATCTGCGGCAACGGCTCGGATGAACTGATCGGCCTGATCACGTCCTGCTACGCGGGCGAGGGCGACGAGGTGCTCTACAGCCGTCACGGCTTCCTGATGTACCCGATTGCCGCGATGGCCAATGGTGCGACCCCCGTGGCGGCGCCGGAAACCGACTATCATGCCGATGTGGATGCGTTGCTGGCCGCGGTCACCCCGCGCACCCGGGTGCTGTTCCTGGCCAACCCGAACAACCCGACCGGCACCTATCTGTCCCGCGATGAGGTTGCACGGCTGCGGGCGGAGCTGCGCGACGATATCGTGCTGGTGATCGATGCGGCCTATGCCGAATACGTCGGGCGCAACGATTACGATTCGGGTGCCTCGCTGGTGGCGGAACATGACAACGTGATCATGACCCGGACGTTCTCGAAGATCTTCGGACTGGGCGGCCTGCGGGTCGGCTGGGCCTATGGCCCGCCCGGCATCATCGACGTGCTGCATCGTGCGCGGGGACCGTTCAACACCAACCTGATGGCGCAGGCAGCAGCCATCGCCGCGCTGGAGGACACGACCCACCTGGACGCCGCCCGGGCGCATAATGACCGCTGGCTGCCCTGGATGCTGGAACAGTGCGCCGACCTGGGTCTCGACTGCCCGCCATCCATCGGCAATTTCGTGCTGGCACGTTTCCCTGGCGGGCCGGAACAGGCCAATGCCGCCGACACGTTCCTGCGCAACAGGGGCATCATCGTGCGCCAGATGGGGGGCTATGGCCTGCCGGAGGCACTGCGGGTGACCATCGGTACCGAAGCGGACAATCGCGCCGTCGTCGAAACGCTGAAACAGTTCCTGGCCGAGACGTGAGTGATTTTCCCGCCTTTCGACGGCTGACCCTGATCGGGATCGGCCTCATCGCCTCGTCCATCGCCCGCGCCGCACGTGTGGAGGGGCTGGCGACGGAGATCGTCTGCGCCACGCCCGATGCAGATCACCGCGCCCGCGCCCTGCGTTCCGGGCTGGTCGACCGGGCCTTTGCCGACAATGCGGAAGCCGTCGCCGGTGCCGATCTCGTCATCCTCTGCACGCCGGTCGGTGTCATGGGGGCGGTTGCCGCGGAGATCGGTCACGCACTGGAACCCGGCACGATCCTGTCCGACGTCGGCTCCGTGAAGGATGGCGTCGTCCGCGCGGTGGCGCCGCATGTGCCGGACGGCATCCACTTCGTGCCGGCCCATCCGATCGCGGGCACCGAGAATTCAGGGCCGGACGCCGGCTTTGCCAGCCTGTTCCGGGGCCGCTGGTGCATCCTGACCCCCCTGCCCGACGGTGACGCGGCGGCAACGCGGCGGCTCAGCGATTTCTGGGCCGCGATGGGGGCGGACGTCGAACTGATGGATACCCGTCACCATGACCAGGTGCTTGCCATCACCAGCCACATTCCGCATCTGATCGCCTACAACATCGTCGGCACGGCGGATGACCTGGAGGCCGTGACCAAGTCCGAAGTCATCAAGTTCTCTGCTGCCGGGTTCCGCGATTTCACTCGTATTGCCGCCTCTGACCCCACGATGTGGCGTGACGTGTTCCTGAACAACCGGGAGGCGGTGCTGGAGATGCTGGGCCGCTTCACGGAAGATCTGGCGGCACTGCAACGTGCCATTCGCTGGTCCGACGGGGATGCGCTGTTCGACCTGTTCACCCGCACCCGCGACATTCGCCGCGCCATCATCGACGCGGGGCAGGAAACCGACGCGGCCGACTTCGGTCGCCATGTCGGCGACGATACCTGAGCCTGTCGGTATCGGGCGGTCAGGGGCTGACCTGTGCCAGGCCATCGATGTCCTGCGCCGAGATGCAGATGCTCGCCAGGGTGCGTTCCTCCGCATAGGGCCAGGGCAGGCCGCGATGCAGGGTGGCGCGTTCATCCCATACAAGCAGGTCACCCCCTTGCCAGGCGTGGCTGTAGATCATCTCCGGCCGTGTCGCGGACGCGATCAAGTCGGCGATGAATGCCTGCCCTTCGGACACGGCCATGCTCTCGACGCCACAGGCATGCGAGGCGACATAGAGTGCTTCGTCGCCCGTGACCGGATTGCGCCAGACCGCGCGCCAGAGCTGGTCGTCCCAGCGGTGCATCGCGGGCAATGCCGCCAGTTCAGCGGAAATACCCTGCCGCGAATGCGCAAGCCTGTGCCGCAGCACCATCTTCCTGGCACGCGCCTTCAGGTCTTCCGACAGGTCCCGCCAGGCGGCGCGCGTCGATACCAGTTGTGTTTCACCGCCCGACGACGGCAGCACACGGGCTGCAAGCAGGTTGGCAAGTGCCGGGACTGGCAGGAAGGTGCTGTCGGTATGCCAGAGCTGGTTGGCCACCAGGTTCAGCGTGTGCAGGCTGTCGGTGGCGGCGATGGTCCCGTCACCCTGGCGGTTGGTGACATTGTCCATGCGTGGTTCCGGCCCGTTGCGGCCCATGGAACGGTCCTCGACAGGACCGAACAGGGCACCGAAACGCAGATGCGCCGCGTCGTCCAGGTCCTGCCCCCTGAACAGCAGCAGGGAATGTTCCTCGAACGCCGCCCGGATCTCGGGATACAGCCGGTCTGCCGTCACGGTCCGCACGTCCACACCCTGCACCTCGACGCCGAAGCGGGGGTGCAGCGGGCGCAGTTTCATGACCGAGAGATCTCTTTCTCCCATCGCCCGGCATCTGCGGGGGACATGCGCACGGTCAGGGCAATTGCCTCTTCGCCGTCCTCCCGGCTCAGCACTTCCCCATGTCGGTACAGCCAGGCCAGGGCAGCGCCATCGGCTGGGTCGATGCTGGCACTGACATCCACCTTGGTGCGGGCGATGCGCCGCGCGACCTCGGCGGCGAGGTCATCCAGCCCCTCCCCCGTGATGGCCGAGACCAGCACGCCGGGAAAGTCCCTGTTCGATGCCTCGGCCCGGACCTCGGCGCGCGTTTCCTCGTCCAGAAGGTCGATCTTGTTGTAGACCTCCACGATGCGTGGCGTGTCGCCCGGGTCGATGCCCAGTCCTTCCAGGACACCCGCGACATCCGCGGCCTGGGCCGCGCTGTCGGGCTGGGCCGCATCGCGCACGTGCAGGATGATGTCCGCTTCCACCACTTCTTCAAGGGTCGCGGAGAAGGCCGCCACGAGCTGTGTCGGCAGGTCGGCGACGAAGCCCACCGTGTCGGACAGGATCACCGGCCGACCGTCGGACAGCTTCACCGCCCGCATGGTCGGGTCCAGGGTCGCGAACAACTGGTCGCGGGCATAGACGCTGGCCCCGCTCAAGCGGTTGAACAGCGTCGACTTGCCGGCGTTCGTGTAGCCGACCGGGGCCACGACGGGAAAAGGCACGTCCTGCCGGGGCTTGCGATGCAGCCCCCGCGTCCGCTTCACGTGTTCCAGGTCGGATTTCAACCGCACGATCCGCTCATCGATCAGGCGTCGGTCGATCTCGATCTGCGATTCACCCGGGCCACCCAGGAAACCGGCACCACCGCGCTGTCGTTCCAGGTGGGTCCATGACCGCACGAGCCGACTGCGCTGATACTGCAGATGCGCAAGCTCGAACTGCAACCGTCCCTCCCGCGTTCGGGCGCGGGCGCCGAAAATCTCGAGAATCAGGCCGGTCCGGTCGATGACCTTGGCACCGACGGCGCGTTCCAGGTTGCGCTGCTGGGTAGGTGACAGCGTGGCATCGACCACCACGAGTTCCAGTTCGTCGGACTCCACCCTTTCGGCAATCTCGGCCACCTTGCCGCCGCCAAGCAGTGTGGAGGGTCGGGGCTGGTCCAGGCGCACCGATTCCGCATGTCGCACATCCAGCTGGATCGCGTCACACAGGCCCAGTGCCTCCTCAAGCGCAACCGACGCTTCGCGCGTCGCCTCCATCGGCAGCCACGGATCAATCAACAGCGTCCGGGCACCGGTGGTGTCCGCTGATTCTCTTTCGATCAAATGTCGGTCTTTCCAGACGTGCCGGGCATGATCACTCAGGACGGCTGTACTGGAATATGCTCGAAAAGGTCGACCGGCTGCGACGGCATGACTGTGGAGATTGCATGCTTGTAGACAAGCTGCACATGGGCATCACGCCGCAGCAGTACACAGAAATTGTCGAACCAACTGATCATGCCCTGAAGCTTGACACCATTTACGAGGAAAACCGTGACGGGGACCTTGTTCTTCCGGACATGATTCAGGAATACATCCTGTACATTCTGCGGACGTTCGCTTGCCATTTGCGCCGTTCCTTCTTCTTGTTCCTGAAAATATCGCAATGTTTCGATACTTGAAACAAGCGCCTCAGGAAAAAACGCATTCAAGGGCTACAAATGGGGAGATGGTGGCTCTTTAACAAGCAACCTTTTTGCATACCGGCATGACGCTGAGCGACGACGGCATCACGGTGCCGTGTCACCCGTTGCTGGCAGGGGTATCAGACAGTCCGGCCCGCGGCGGCATCGACATTGTCGGAGGCAACATATGCCCGGAAGATCTCGACCAGGCGCGACGTCACGCTGCCCGGACGACCGTTTCCGATGATTCTGTCGTCCACTTGGATCACGGGCGTGGCAAGCGCCGAGGCGCTGGTCAGGAAGACCTCCCGCGCGCCCAGCAGTTCCTCGACCGTGAAGGGACGTTCCACAACCTCGATACCGGCTTCGGCCACGAGGGCCATCAGCGACAGCCGCGTGATGCCGTTCAGTATCTCGTGGCTGACCGGTCGGGTGACCAGGCGTCCTTCCGCATCGACGATCCAGGCATTGGTCGAACTGCCTTCCGTGATGAAACCGTCCGAATCATACATGAAGGCTTCGTGTGCGCCGGCTTCGCGTGCGGTCTGCTTGGCCAGGCAATTGGGCAACAGGGCCACGGTCTTGATATCGCACCGCGCCCAGCGCTGATCCGGCGCGGTGATCACCCGCACCCCCTCGTCGGCCTGCTTGCCGATGCCCCCGGCGGCCTTGGAATTGGCATAGACGACGATGGCCGGTTCCGCCTCGACCGGGAACGCGTGATCGCGCGGTGCAACGCCCCGGGTGATCTGCAGGTAGACATGTCCCGTGCGCACGCGATTGCGGCGAATGACCTCCGATATGACGAGGCCGAGCGCCCGGTCCGTCATCGGTGGATCGATCTGCAACTCACGCAGGCTGCGGGCAAGCCGTTCCCGATGACCGATGGCATCCACCTGGCGACCGGCGATGACGGGTATGACCTCGTAGACCCCGTCGGCAAACTGATAGCCGCGATCCTCCACATGCACACTCGCCACGCCGTGAGGCACATACTGGCCGTTCACAAATGCCACTCTGCCCAAGGTACTGTTCCCGTATCCCGTGTCCTGCCTGGATCCTGCTGCGTGACATCCCGTCCACCGGTCCGGTTCAACGCCCCCAGAACGACGGCATGAAAATGCCAAGCAGGGCCAGCAGTTCCAGACGCCCTGCCAGCATGCCGATCACGATACCGATTTTGGAAACCGGGTCGAGACCGACGATGGAAATGCTTTCGACCGTCACATAGGTCGCGGCCGGGCCGGCGTTGCTCATCGCGCCAACGGCCAGGGCCAGGGCCGTCGGCAGGTCGTGACCGTCCAGGTCGATGACCACGGCCAGAACAGCCACCGAAATCATGAACAGGATCAGGTAGTTCCAGGCCGACCTCAAGACAGAGGATTCAACCCGGAAGCCGCCGTAGCTGACCAGCTTGATACCATTGGGAAACGAAAGCCGCGCCAGTTCCGCGCCACCCTGGCGGATCAGCAGCGCGAACCGCATGAGCTTGAAGCCGCCTGCCGTCGACCCTGCCGCACCCCCGATCATCATGACCATCAACAGCAGCACCGAAACGCCGGTCGGCCACGGCACGTCGATGACGCCAGAACTCATGGGCAGGCCGATGAACCCGGTGGTCGAGGCAACGGCGGCAACGGAAAACAGGGCCATGCCCAGGGATTCGAGGAAATCGCGCCCCGTGGCATCGAAATGCACGAAGGTGATCAGCGCCGCGGAAATCAGGCAGAGCCGTCCGAATGCCCTGAACTCCGGATCTCGGTAATAGACCCGCCAGCGTCCGTGGAACGCGGCCCAGTGCAGGGTGAAGTTCAGTGCCAGGGCCCACATGAAGATGGTCAGCACGGTCAGGGCGCCCGGGGAAAAGGCCGCAACCCCGTCGGACGAGGTGACGAAGCCCCCAGTCGAAATCGTGCTCATGGCATAGCAGAGCGCATCGAAGGGTCGGACGCCGTTGATCCACAGCAACAGGCCACAGACCAGGGTCAGGATGCCGTAGACCCACCAGATGGCGGACAGGGTGTCCTTCAGCCGACCGGAAAGCGCCGTGCCGTCGCCGGCCGGAATGGCACTGCGATAGACGGCAAGGCCACCCAGACCGAAGAGCCCCAGCAACACCACGGCCAGCATGATCGTCGCCAGGCCGCCGAGCCACTGCATCATGGCCCGCCAGAACAACATCGATCTCGGCAGGTCCTCCGGCCGGTCGAAGACGCTGTAGCCGGTGGTGGTCAGACCGGACATGGATTCGATGAACGCGTCCAGCGGCCCGACAAGCGACAGGAACGGCAATGCGCCGAAGACAGGCAGCAGCACCCAGACGAGGACACCGAGCAGAAAGGCCTCCCGCCGGCCGGTTCGCCGCTTCACCGAACTCAGCGAGGCCATGGTGAGTGCACCGCCGAACATGCCGGTCAGCAGGGCCGAGACCAGGAAGATGAAGGGCGTCCCCGCCTCTCCGTAGAACAGCGCCACGGGAATCGGCATCAGCATGGCCCCGGCGAAGATCACCGTCGCCCAGCCGAAGATCGATATGACCGCTGTCAGCGCCATTGCGCTCCCTTGCCCTGCCCTGCCCCGCGCAAAGCCATGCGCAGCGGCCTGTGAACATCGTCCGTCAGAAGAAGTCGAGTCCCACGGCGAGCAGCTTCTCCAGCTTCTTCACGCTTTCCCGCAGGGCGAAGAAGATCACCCTGTCCTCGCGTTCGATGATCATGCTGCCGCGTGGTTTCAGCACCTTCTTGCGCCGCACGACCGCGCCGATGATCACGCCTTCCGGCAGCTCGACCTCCGACAATGGCCTGCCGACCAGCCCCGATGTCTCCAGCGCCTCGGCCTCCATCACCTCGGCCGCGCCGTCCCGCAGGGAATAGACGCTCTTGATCCGCCCCCGCCGCACATGGCGCAGGATGCTGGAAACCGTCGTCTGGCGCGGGTCGATGGCAACATCGATGCCCAGGGACCCGACCAGGGGCTGATAGGCCTGGTTGTTCACCAGGGTGATCGCGGTATCGCACCCGAGCTGCTTTGCCATCAGCGATGCCAGGATATTGGTCTCGTCATCGTTGGTCAGCGCCACCACGGCATGGGCAGAGGCCATGTTCGCCTCCTCCATGATCTCCGTGTCCAGCGCGCTGCCACAGAGCACCACCGTCTTGTCGAGCTTTTCCGCCACAAGTTCGGCACGGGCGCGATCCGCTTCGATGATCTTCAGGTTCACCTTGGATTCGTTGTTTTCCAGCGCGTTGCCGAGGTAGAGGCCGATATTGCCGCCGCCGATGATGACCACCCGCTGGGCCTCGTTCTCGTCATGCCCGAACAGGGGCATGGCGCGGGAGGCATGCTGCGTATCGACCACGAAGTACACGTCGTCCCCGGGCAGCATCTGGTCCACCGACGTGGGCACGAACAAGCGCCCGCCGCGGACAATGCCGGTCACGATGATGTTCAGGTTGGGGAACAGTTCCGTCAGCTGCCGCAGTTGCTGGTGCGCGATCGGGCATTCGTCGTCGATGTGGACGCCGATCATCCGCACCAGGTCGTCCGCGAAGGGCAGCATGTCGAAGGCGCCGGGCATGTGCAGCGCACGGTTCACCGCCTCCGCGACCTCTCGCTCCGGCGAGATGATCACGTCGATCGGCATGTGATCGCGGGTGAACAGGTTCGAGAACGACGGCTTCAGATAGCTCTGCGCCCGGATGCGCGCGATCTTGGTGGGCACGTCGAAGATCGAATGCGCGACCTGGCAGGCGACCATGTTCACCTCGTCCGCGAAGGTGACGGCCACCAGCATGTCCGCATCCCGCGCACCGGCACGGTCCAGCATGTCCGGGTGGGATGCGAATCCCACCAGCCCCTGGACATCGTATGACTCGCTGATACGGCGGATCAGTTCCGGCGACTGGTCGATGATGGTGACATCATTGCGTTCCGCTGCCAGATGACGCGCGATGTTGGAGCCGACCTGCCCGGCCCCGCAGACAATGACCTTCATTCAATGCCAACCTGTAACTGGATAACGCACACGCACGCCTGTCGGGCCGGACCGCTGCCCCGCCTCGGGTCACTCTAGCGTGTTTCGCTGCCCGGTGAAATCGGCTGTGCATGGCGCGCTATCGGTGCCCCTGCGGCCGCAGTCCTTGCGGGCCTATCTGCCCCGGTCGGAGGTCACGCCGAGCAGCTTCAGTTTCCGATGCAGTGCCGCACGCTCCATGCCGGCGACGCCGGCGGTCTTGGTGTCGGGGCCGCCAAAGCGGTCGGCGTACTCGGCGAGGTGTTCGAGGTCCTCTTTGCGCGCGTCGGCGTTGGTGAAGGAACGCTCCGCAAACTCGCGGTAGTGCTCCTCGACCACCTGCTTGATCGCGGCGCCAGGACTTCGTTGCTCGGGCTCGTGCAGGGTGTTCCACAGCGCGCCGAGCCGACCGAGCGCCTGCGCTTCGTCGCGCACTGCGTCGCTGAGCAGCGCATACGCCCCGACGATCGCGTCGCGGTCTGCCTCCGGCGTGTTGGCATCTTCCGTCAGCATCGCGTTGAGCGCCTCCCACCCCCGGCGAACCGGCTCCCAATCGTCATGAGTCGCTC
>CAJYBQ010000016.1 GCA_913064755.1 uncultured Alphaproteobacteria bacterium | reverse complement strand
CCGCCCAGTCGCAGCGGCCGCGGGAGCGGGCCGGCAGCCTCGGGCGGCTGAGCGATCATGAAATCCTCGACGGGTACACAGAGCAGCCGCGGGAAGGTCAGCGCACGCCGCGGGCGCATGCGCACCAGCCGCCGCCGCAGGATCTGCATCTCCGCCTGCACGTTCGCGCTGTTGCCCAGTTTCTCGTATAGCCGATAGAGTTCGAGGAACTGCTTCGGCTCCAGCGCGAAGAGGCGTTCTTCCAGTTGCGCCCGCGAGACAGTCTCCGTCATGTCCTGGCCCCCTGTTTACCTGTGCCCGGCCGGGCAATCATGTCTTCGTCCAGATCGCCACTCAGCCAGTCCTCGAAAATGCGTACCCGGCTGCGGTATTCGCGGAAGAGTTCGACCGATTTGCGCGCACTCTCATCCTGAACCTCCTTGACCGGGACGATGGGCACGACCCGCCCGATCTCGGCCACCGCCACGTCGATCGCCATGCGCTCGCCGACCGCATCTTCCCAGATGCGCATCACGTAATCCCAGCCGTCGAGCAGCCAGGCAATGCGCAGCAGTTCCGCGCGCAGCGTCTTCCGCCCGGCCTCCCAGTCACGCATCAGCTTGATGGAATCACCCAGCAACGCATCGACCCGGCCAATGGCTCGCCCGGCGACGACCGCCGAATGTTCCGCCGACATGGCGGCAAAGCGACCGATATGGGCGGTATCGGACACGGTGGTGCGCGACCAGTTCTCGATGGCGTGGGAAAATTCCTGCATCCGGAAATGCAACTCGCGCAACCGCCCCGGCTTCGGCAGGGCTCTCAGCCCCAGGGTACCGAGCAGAGCAGCCAGTTCCTCGATATGGCTGTCCACGGTCGCGACGTCGCAATCGATGCGCTTCGCGGTACCTGCCAGCAGGGCCCTGACCTGTTCCTCGCCATCCGGATGGCCCAGCCGGGCCAGCAATTCCGGCCCGATCTCCGCGCCCGAGCGGCGGATGTTGTCCAGCAGCAGCATGACCCGGGTCGCCACCTGCACTTCGGCCGCATCGGCCAGTTCCTCCCGCGCCCTTTCGGCCAGGGTCTGGCCACCGATGCCGGAGGTGGCGAGTTCCAGCCAGCACCGGCGAATGTCGGTAGGCGTGATCGCCTTTTCCTGCGCCACGGTCTCCGTCAGGGTCCGGTCGTGCACGGTCAGGGTGGTGATGTCGGGCAGGCTGGACCAGTTGGTCACATAGACGCCCTTGCTGCCGGAGAACCCGGGCAGGATGACCTCCAGCCGCTCCCGGTCGTCCAGGCGGACGCGGCACTGGGCCAGGGACAGGGTGGTGAAGGGCACGACCGTGCCGCGTTCCAGGAAAGTGGTGGGTTCATAGTGGCTGCGGCGCGCGCCCGACGTCCTGCCCGCGCGGCGTCCGTTCCCGGATGCAGCGCTTTCGGCTGGCGGTACTTGTTTCATGGTCGCGGTCACGCGTCACCCAGCCCCTGGCAAGTCCGACGCGGACAGCGCGTCACCGGCAACCCTAGGCGGTAATGACGAACAATGGCTTAACCCGCGCGCCGAAGGCTCAGGAAGCTGCCTTCAGGGCGGCGCGCACGGCGGCGATCTGGCGGTCCGCGTCGATACGGGTCAATGCCGTGATCTCCAGGTCCCGGTCTTCCAGCACGTCATCGCCCGGGCGGGCCAGCATGTGGCTGTTCAGCACCGCGTCCCGGCGATGCAGCAGCACCTCGATCTGGGGCCGGAACAGAACCATCATGGCGCTGAGCCAGCGGTTCACCGGCCATTCCGGCCAGATCAGGTCCATTTCGAAGCGGTCCAGCATCCCGATCACGTCCTGCGCACCGAACAGCGTCTCGCCGGTGACCCAGCGGTTGGTGCTGAACAGGTGCGTCGGCACCCCGAACTGATCCATGGAGACCGCGATCAGATGGGCCAGCGCGTCATTGCCTCTCGGCCAGGGCTCGTCACGCTCCAGCGGCAGGGCCAGCACCCCGTCGGGCATTCCCTTCGCCCGCAGGAAGGTGTGGAAGTGTCCGTGCTCCCCCGTCGCGCCCCGATGGGCGTGGTAATAGTACTGGCTGTGGGTCCCGGGGTCATAGACATCGCCCTTGGGATAGTGATCCCATTCGTAGAAGGTGTCCGACTGCTTCAGCAGCAGGCCGACGATATTGTCATCGGTCTTCGCGATGACGCGATAGATGTCCAGCAGTTCCTCGCCCGCGGCCTGCATGCGCCGCAGCCGACGCTCCCCCATGCGCGCCAACAGCTTCGCCGGGTCGATGTCCAGGTCCACCTCCGGTTCATCCACGGCGCCCTGCCAGCCGCGACTGAATGCGGGAAGGTCGGGATGATCACTGGTCAGACTGTCATGTTTCACGCTAACTGCTCCTGCATCGGACGGAATCTCGTCAGGATATGCCCCGGATCACCGGGGCGTCCATGACCCGTGGCGGATTGGCAATCGCCTTTGCCGCCGGGTCCTTTCCCGACAGGTAAGCATCGACGGTCCCCGTGTCGAATGGCACCCGGTCATGATTGTTCAATTCTGCGGGATCGCGGGCACCTGCGCGCGGACATGATGCCCCTCGACATCGGACACGGCCTTCTCCCGCACGGCATGGCCGGCACGGGAATACCAATGCTGATTATTTTTTGCCCATATCGCTCAATTTTCAGGCAAAATGAATGGGCAATAATTTGGCACACCGCGCCAATCCCATGAAAAACAAGGGGTTTTCCATTCGCACGGTATGGCATGAGCCATGCTATCCCATACTGGCGCGGTCGCTTGATCGCGTGAGGAAACGCACTGACCACAGGATGCCGAGAACACATTGATGAAAAAGATCGAGGCAATCATCAAACCTTTCAAGCTCGACGAGGTGAAGGAAGCCCTTCACGAAGTCGGCCTGCAGGGGATCACGGTGACGGAAGCAAAGGGCTTCGGTCGCCAAAAGGGTCACACCGAGCTGTATCGCGGTGCTGAATACGTCGTCGACTTCCTGCCCAAGGTAAAGGTGGAAGTCGTCGTCGAGGACAGCATGGTCGAACGGGCGCTGGAGGCAATCCAGCAGGCGGCCCACACGGGTCGCATCGGCGATGGCAAGATTTTCGTTTCGTCCGTGGAGGAAGTCATCCGCATCCGGACAGGTGAAAAGGGGGCAGACGCGGTCTGACGCGTTACTGCCACGGCGATTTTGGCCTCGACGTCGGGGCCAGGGAATTACGACAGGTTACTTATCCACTTCAGAGGGTGAAAAATGTCTGACGTCAAAAGCGTTATGGAACAGATCAAATCGGGCGAGATTGCCTATGTAGACGTGCGGTTCACCGACCCGCGCGGAAAGTGGCAGCACCTGTCCATGGATGCGCAGGACTTCTCCGAGGATTTCTTCGAAGACGGCATCATGTTCGATGGTTCGTCGATTGCCGGCTGGAAGGCCATCAATGAATCCGACATGGCGCTGATGCCCGACGCATCGACCGCCGTGATGGACCCGTTCACGGCACAGCCGACGATGGTGCTGTTCTGCGACATTCACGAACCGTCCACCGGTGAAGGCTATGGCCGCGACCCGCGCTCCACGGCGAAGCGTGCGGAGGCCTACCTGGGCTACACCGGCATCGGCGACACGGCGTTCTTCGGCCCCGAAGCCGAGTTCTTCATGTTCGACGACGTTCGCATCAGCACGGGTTCGCACAACACCTCCTACATCCTGGACGATGTCGAGGCCCCGCATAATTCCGGCGCTGCGCTGGAAGGTGGCAACATGGGTCACCGTCCGCCGGTCAAGGGTGGCTACTTCCCGGTCATGCCGGTCGACTCCGGCCAGGACATTCGTGGCGAAATGCTGTCCGTCATGCGTGAGATGGGCCTCGTCACCGAGAAGCATCATCACGAGGTCGCACCGAGCCAGCATGAGCTGGGCACCCGGTTCGACACCATGGTGAAGACCGCCGACGGCATGCAGATCTACAAGTACGTCGTGCACCAGGTCGCCCACCAGTGGGGCAAGACCGCCACCTTCATGCCGAAGCCGATCTCCGGCGACAACGGCTCCGGCATGCACACGCACATGTCGATCTGGAAGGACGGCAAGCCGACCTTTGCCGGTTCCGGCTATGCCGACCTGTCCGAGACGGCGCTCTACTACATCGGTGGCATCATCAAGCATGCGAAGGCTCTCAACGCCTTCACCAATGCCTCCACCAACTCCTACAAGCGTCTGATCCCGGGCTTCGAGGCCCCGGTCCTGCTGGCCTATTCGGCCCGCAACCGCTCCGCTTCCTGCCGTATCCCGTTCGGGTCCGGTCCGAAGTCGAAGCGTGTCGAGGTCCGGTTCCCCGATCCGACCGCCAACCCCTACCTGGCCTTCGCGGCCATGCTGATGGCCGGCCTTGACGGCATCGAGAACAAGATCCATCCGGGCGATCCGATGGACAAGAACCTCTATGACCTGCCGCCCGAGGAACTGGCCGAAGTACCGACCGTTGCCGGCTCCCTGCGCGAAGCCCTGCAGGCCCTGGACGCGGACCGTGACTTCCTGAAGAAGGGTGACGTGTTCACCGACGACCAGATCGACGGCTACATGGCCCTTAAGTGGGAAGAAGTGTACCGCTTCGAGCATGCACCGCATCCGGTCGAGTTCGAGATGTACTACTCGGTCTGATCAGCAGCACCGGATAGACACGAAACGGGGGTCGCAGCCACGCGCTGCGGCCCCTTTTTCGTGGCGATGACACAAGGAAAGCGGGCCTTCGGGTTCGGGGGACTGTGCAGGTCGTGGCGAAGCGTGGCGGAGGGCCTCAGCGCCGCCCCAGCCATTGCGGGATCTTGCGCAGCGGCTTGGCCACCAGGGCCCTGTCGATCAGCCCGACGCCCAGGCGGCGGCGGCGGACCTGCAGGCTCTGGAAATTGCCGCGCAGGAAGGCACGGATGCCGCTGGTGCTGTAGCCACCGTTGGCCATCTCCACCAGCACGTGGTCCACGTGCCCGGCGCGGAAGTCGTTCAACTCCATCGCCCGCAGCATCCAGTCGTAATCCGACGCACTGGGATAGGCGAGGTCGAAGTCACCGACGGCCTCCACGACCTTCCGCCGCACGTAGAAGCCGGGATGCGCCGGCATCCAGCCATTGCGGAAGCCGCCCGGCGCATAGGGCGTGTTGCGCCATGCCCGCACCAGCCGACGCGTCTCGTGGTCGGCCACGATATCGATATCGCCATAGGCCACATCATGGCGGTCCAGAACCGCGGCAATGGCGGACAGGGCGTGGGGGTCGCGATAGCGGTCGTCGGAGTTCAGGAAGCCAACGGCATCACCGCTGAACCGCCGCAACCCCTTGTTCATGGCATCGTAGATGCCCCTGTCGGGTTCGCTGGTGACGAGGAGAGACGGGTCGTCGAAGCTTTCGACGATCTTCAGCGTGTCATCGCGTGAAACCCCGTCGATGATCAGCAGTTCCTTGTCGGGCCAGTCCTGCGCCAGGAAGGATTCGATGGTCCAGCCGTTCGTGGCCGCCGAATTGAAACAGACCGTGACGACGGACATCTTCATCGGCTGCGCCCTGCCCCGCAATCCGCTCGCCCGCCACTGACAGCGCGGATCAGCATCAGCGTTCACGCACCCTGTCGATGTTCTCGCGGAACCACTGGTAATAGCCCTGCAGCCCCTCCGGCAGGCCGATGCGCGGCTGCCAGCCGATGCCTGTCAGCCTGGTGACGTCGAGCTGCTTGCGGAACATGCCATCCGGCTTTGTCGCATCGAAGGCGAGTTCGCCGTCATGCCCCACGGTCGACTGGATCAGGCGGGCAAAGTCGGCGATGGAAATGTCCTCGCCGCACCCGACGTTGACGTGGCCGTGGTCGGAGTAATGCGTCAGCAGGTGAACGCAGGCGTCGGCCATGTCATCGACATGCAGGAATTCCCGCCGCGGCCTGCCTGTGCCCCATACCGTCACCCGCCCTACGCCGTCACGCTTCGCCTCGTGGAACCGTCGCAGCAAGGCAGCCGCGACATGGCTGTTGTCGGGATGGAAATTGTCGCCCGGCCCGTAGAGATTGGTCGGCATGGCGGAGATGAAATCCGCGCCATGCTGCTGTCGATAGGCCTGGCAGAGCCGGATCCCGGCAATCTTGGCAATGGCATAGGGTTCGTTCGTCGGTTCCAGCGGCCCGGTCAGCAAGGCTTCCTCGCGGATCGGTTGCGGTGCCTCGCGCGGGTAGATGCAGGATGAGCCGAGGAAGAGCAGTTTCGCCACTTCGGTCTCGAAGGCGCCGCTGATCAGGCTGGACTGCAGTTCCAGGTTCTCGGCCAGAAAATCCACCGGATAGGTACTGTTGGCGTGGATGCCCCCCACCTTCGCCGCGGCGACAATGACCACGTCGGGACGGTGATCGGACAGCCAGTCACGCACGGGCTCCCGCTGGCGCAGATCCAGTTCCGCGCGGTCGACCACCAGGATATCGACGTCCTCGCGCGCCAGTCGCCGCACGATGGCCTGGCCGACCATGCCCTTGTGGCCGGCAACGAAGACCCGGCGCCCCTGCAGGTTGAACAAGCCCGTCATCTCAGGACTCGCGTGCCTGCCGCATGGCCAGGTTGAACTCGTGCTCCCGCTTCACGGCGACCAGGTCGGCGCGAACCATCTGCCCCACCAGGTCGGCAAATCCGGTGGTATGGGTCCAGCCCAGCTTCTCGCGGGCCTTGGTCGGGTCACCAAGCAGCAATTCCACCTCGGTCGGGCGGAAATAGCGGGGATCGACCTCGATCAGCACCGCGCCGGTATCCGCATCGCGTCCCTGTTCGTCGACACCCGTACCGGACCAGACGATCTTTCGACCGACCTCCGCGAAGGCCAGTTCCACGAATTCGCGCACCGAATGGGTCTCGCCGGTCGCCAGCACGTAGTCGTCGGGCGTGTCCTGCTGCATCATCCGCCACATGCCCTCGACATAGTCCTTCGCATGGCCCCAGTCGCGCAGCGCGTCCAGGTTGCCCAGGTAGAGCTTGTCCGAAAGGCCGAGCTGTATGGACGCCACGGACCGGCTGATCTTGCGGGTGACGAAGGTCTCGCCGCGCAGCGGGCTCTCGTGATTGAACAGGATGCCGTTGGACGCGTGCATGCCATAGGCTTCGCGGTAGTTCACCGTGATCCAGTAGGCATAGAGCTTGGCCGCCGCATAGGGACTGCGTGGCCAGAACGGCGTCGTTTCCTTCTGCGGGGTCTCCTGCACCTTGCCGTAGAGTTCCGAAGTCGATGCCTGGTAGAACCGCGTGGTCTTGTCCATGCCCAGTATCCGGATCGCCTCCAGCAACCGCAGGGTTCCCATGGCATCGGAGTTGGCGGTGTATTCCGGCGTCTCGAAACTCACCTGCACGTGGCTCTGGGCCGCCAGGTTGTAGATCTCGTCGGGCTGGACCTGCTGCACGATCCGCAGAAGGTTGGTCGAATCCGTCAGGTCCCCGTAGTGCAGGTGCAGGTTCACATCGTCCGCATGCGGGTCCTGGTAGAGATGTTCCAGCCGCCCGGTGTTGAACGACGACGACCGACGCTTGATGCCGTGGACGACATAGCCCTTTTCCAGCAGCAATTCCGTCAGGTAGGCACCATCCTGGCCGGTCACGCCGGTTACCAGGGCCGTTTTCGCCGATTTCATAGCGTTCATGGGGGCCATCACCTTACTAAGAAGCCTTGAGAGTCCAGGGTTTGTAGGGCCGGACGTGTCGTGAATCTCCATCGGTTCGAACCAATGGAGGTTGCGACTCGATCCGCGTGCGATACTCCCTATCTCTTGAGCATGACATTTTCAATCCGCAGAGGACGGGCAGCGCCATGACAGTGTCATACAAGAAGACCGATGAGGCCCTGCAGAAGCTGTCGCCGGAACAATTCGCGGTAACGCAGCAGGACCATACGGAGCCACCGTTCCGGAACCAGTACTGGGATCACAAGGAAGCCGGTATCTACGTGGACGTGGTCAGCGGCGAGCCGCTTTTTGCCGCATCCCAGAAGTTCGACTCCGCCTGCGGCTGGCCCAGCTTCTTCCGCCCGCTGGAACCGGACAACATCGTCGAGAAGCGCGACATCAGCCACGGCATGGTGCGCATCGAGGTCCGGTCCCGACACGGTGATTCCCACCTGGGGCACGTCTTTCCCGACGGCCCGCCGCCGACGGGCATCCGGTACTGCATCAATCCCGCATCCATGCGGTTCATCCCGCTGGATGAACTGGAAGCCGAGGGCTACGGCCAGTATCGCGAGATCGCCGAACTGCCGGACACCTGAATCCCCAGTGCCAGTCGTGAAGTGTGAAACAGATTGTGACCACCAACCGGGTCGGATCACCCCTGCCCGGTCGCCGGGACACCATCCCCGGCCGCCCATCACATGAAACCCGGTTCACTTTTTTCGACCACGCCCCGGAATCGCCAACCTGCTGAAAAATCAAGCATATTGAGCTGAGTCGCGCACAAGATTTCCCCTGTTGCTCGAATTGCATGGCTGCCAACACCCGTGTATGGCTGATTTTCGCCAAAGTGTGACCGTCTTGGCATCACGCTTGCTCCATCGTGTGACAGGAAGCAGGAAGCCCCGTGTTTCTCTCTCAATTTGCCAAAAGCCATGCAAATGGCACGGCACGACAGGGCGAGTGCTACCGGCTGTGACTGAGGGTATTTCTATGCAGGCCATGCGTGTACTGATCGTCGACGACAGTGATGCCAACCGGAAGGTTGCCCGTGTCTTTCTGGAACGGGAAGGACATACGGTGATCGAAGCGAACGGCGGCGCGGCCGGTCTGCGTGAAATTCGCTCCAATCCCGTCGATATCGTTCTGATGGATATCGCCATGCCGGAGATCGACGGGCTGGAAGCAGCCCGCCAGATCCGTCGCATGGGCGGCACGCTTGCCATGACGCCGATCGTGGCCTGGACCGCGCACGACGTCCCCGGAATGCGGCTGCAGTGCTCCGCAGCGGGCATGGATGGCTATCTCACCAAGCCGATCCAGCGCACGCCGCTGGTGGAGAGCCTGGAATCCGTGCTCAGGCAGTCGCGAGGCGAAGAGGACAAGGCCGCCGTCGGCTGCTGACGGCCCTGCCACGACGACCAACCATGAAGAATGGCCCCATGCTTCCGGCAATTCCCTGCTGACCGCGCCGGGCGACGGCCTACTTGAAGCCCACGGCGAACCCGTCGTCCACGCTGACGATGGAGCCGTTGATGAAGCGTCCCGACGGTCCTGCCAGGACCATCAGCATGCCATCCAGGTCGGCAGGCACCCCCACCCTTGGCCGCGGGAAACGTGACAGGAACGCCTTGCCCGCATCGGTCTGCCAGTAGTCGGCATTCATCTCCGTCTCGATGTATCCGGGGCAGAGCGCATTGATGTTGATGCCATGCCGCGCCCATTCCAGCGCCATCGCCTTCGTCATCTGGTCCATGGCGATCTTCGACATGCAGTAGATCGACAACTGGCCGATGACCCTGTGCGCCAGGGTGGAGGAAATATTCACGATCCGCCCCTCGCCCTTCCGCGCCATCAGGCGTTTCGCGACCGACTGGGCAACGAAGAACGCGCCCTTCAGGTTGGTATCCAGCACCTGGTCGTATTCGCTCTCCGTGATCCGGTGCAGGGCGTTCGGCACCGTGACGCCGGAGTTGTTGATCAGGATGTCCACCGGTCCCAGCGCCTGCTCCACCGCGTCGATTGCCGGGTCGATGGCGGCAATGTCCGTCACGTCCAGCGACACGGCATGCGCGGTACCGCCCGCCGCCGTGATCTCCGCCACCAGGTCGGAAAGGCGTTCCTGTCGCCGGGCCGCGATTCCCACCTTCGCGCCACGGCTGGCCAGCAGCCTGGCGAAATGCGCGCCCAGCCCCGAACTCGCGCCTGTCACGAAGGCGACCTTCCCTGCCAGTTCCTGTTCCATCTTTCTCTCTCCCCCCGGTTCGGCGCTCATTTCGGTCCGTGTATCATTTTGAGTGGTCCTGAGCCTGACCCTGACCTAATCTGATCCACATGCTGATAGATATTGTTTCCGATACCATTTGTCCCTGGTGCTTCATAGGCAAGCGCAAGCTGGAAGCTGCCATGCGGACCCGCCCCGATGTCGCGGCGGAGGTCGGCTGGCGTCCGTTCCAGCTGAATCCGGAAATGCCGCGCGCAGGAATGTCGCGGGACGCCTACCTGGCCGCCAAGTTCGGCGGTGCCGAGCGGGCGGCGCGGATCTACGAGACCATCCGGGCGGCGGGCGCGGAACTGGGTATCCCGTTCCGTTTCGACCTGATACAGCGCACGCCGTCGACCCTGGATTCGCATCGGCTGGTCCGCTGGGCCACCGCCGAAGGACTGCAGGATCCGGTCGTGGAGGCCCTGTTCATCGCCTATTTCACGGAAGGTGCCGATATCGGTGACCTGGAGGTGCTGGAACGCATCGCGGTCGAGAACGGCATGGACCGGAAGACGACGCGGGAGCGGTTGCAGAACGATTTCGACCTGGACCTGGTCCGGCAGGAAGATGCGATGGCACGGTCCATGGGCATCAACGGCGTGCCATGTTTCATCATCGACCGGAAGTATGCCGTCTCCGGTGCGCAGGACGTGCCCGTCTTCCAGAAGGTCTTCGACCTGGCGATCAACGAGACCGTGCCGGTACCAGAAATGTCGGAAGCGGACTGACGGGTCCGGCAGACCAGCGCGTGATGCCGACTGGCCGCGGCACGCGGCTGGCATCGACTGGGCGCTAGGCCTTTGCCTTCTCCGCGATGCGGGCGAGGCCCCTCACCAGCTGACGCACACCCTTGACCCTTACCGGCACATCGTCCCAGCCACGCAGGAAGACCATCGTGTGGTCCGGCCGCAGCTTTGCCGTGCCTGACTGGCCGGAGATGAAGCGCACCAGGCCCGCCGGGTCGGGGAAGGAGTTGTCGCGGAAATGCACCGTGGCACCCTTTGGCCCGGCATCCAGCTTGTCGATATTGGCAGTCCGGCACAGCCCCTTGATGGCGACCACGTCGAACGGGGTGTCGACCTCCCCCGGCAGCGGACCGAAACGATCGATCATCTCCGCCGCGATCTCCTCGATCCCGGCCTCGTCGGGCACATGGGCCAGGCGACGGTAGAGGTCCAGCCGCGCGGACAGGTCGTGGACGTAATATTCCGGGATCAGCACCGGCGCGCCGAGATTGATCGACGGTGACCAGCTCCGCTCGTCCGCGTCGCTGAGGCCCCGGGCCTCCGCCACGGCCTCTTCCAGCATCGCCTGGTAGAGTTCGACACCGACTTCCTTGATCTGGCCGGACTGCTCCTCCCCCAGCAGGTTGCCCGCGCCGCGGATGTCCAGGTCATGGCTGGCCAGCGTGAACCCGGCACCAAGCTGATCCAGCGTCTGCAGCACGCGCAGGCGCTTGTCGGCGCTGGCGGTCAGGCGCTTCGACGCAGGAACGGTGAGATAGGCATAGGCCCGGACCTTGGAACGGCCGATGCGCCCGCGCAGCTGATAGAGCTGCGCCAGCCCGAACATGTCGGAGCGATAGACGATCATCGTGTTGGCGGACGGCACGTCCAGGCCGGATTCCACGATGTTGGTGGAAACCAGCACGTCGAATGCACCTTCGTAGTACGCGTGCATGACGTCTTCCAGTTCCCGGCTCGGCATCTGCCCGTGCGCCACGGCGAACTTCACCTCCGGCACATGGTTCTTCAGGAAATCGGCGATCTTGCCCAGGTCCGACAGGCGCGGGGCCACGAAGAAACTCTGTCCACCGCGATAATGCTCCCGCAACAGGGCCTCCCGCGCCACGATCTCGTCGAACGGCAGCACGAAGGTGCGGACGGCCAGCCGGTCCACCGGCGGTGTCGCGATGATCGACAGGTCGCGGATGCCGGTCAGGGCCAGTTGCAGGGTGCGGGGAATGGGCGTGGCCGTCAGCGTCAGCACGTGCACGTCGGCCTTCAGTTCCTTCAGCCGCTCCTTGTGCTTCACGCCGAAATGCTGCTCCTCGTCCACGATCAAGAGGCCGAGACGCTTGAAGCTGATGCTCTTGCTCAACAGGGCATGGGTGCCGACGATGATGTCGGTGGTCCCGTTCTTCAGCCCTTCCTTTGCCGCGGTCGCCGCCTTGCCCGTCACCAGCCGCGACAATTGCTCGATGCGGACGGGGAAGTCGCGGAACCGGGCCGTGAAGGTCTCGTAATGCTGCCGTGCAAGCAGGGTCGTCGGCGCCACGATGGCAACCTGCATGCCGTCCATGGCAGCTACGAAGGCACTGCGCAGCGCGATCTCGGTCTTGCCGAAGCCGACATCGCCACAGACCAGCCGGTCCATCGGGCGGCCCGAGGCGAGGTCGCCCAGGACATGTTCGATGGTCTTCACCTGGTCGTCCGTCTCCTGGTACGGAAACCGGTCGCAGAACTCGTGGAAGGCCCCCGCGGGGGGCTCCATCACCTGCCCCGTGGCCAGTTCGCGCCCGGCGGCAATGCGGATCAGCGCCTCCGCCATGTCCTTCAGGCGCTGTTTCAGCTTTGCCTTGCGGGCCTGCCAGTTCTTGCCGCCCAACCGGTCCAGCACGGTCTCGCCCTCGGACGAGCCGAAGCGCGACAGCAGTTCGATGTTCTCCACCGGCAGGTAGAGCTTGTCGCCGCCCTGGTAGACCAGCAGCAGGCAGTCATGCGGCGCACCCATGATGTCGAGCGCCTGCAGCCCTTCGTATCGGCCGATGCCGTGATCGACGTGGACCACGAAATCGCCCAGTTGCAGTTCCGTGGCCGTGGCGATGAAGTTGTCCGACTTGCGGGAGGACCGCTTGCGCGACCGCACCAGCCGGTCGCCCAGAACGTCCTGTTCCGACACAAGGTAGAGGTCGGGACTTTCGAACCCGGCCTCCAGCGGCAGGACGGTCAGGCCGACGGTGCCGACGGGCAGCTTTTCCGCCTCCGCCATGTCGGCCACATCGCTCATCGCCTTGATGCCGCCGTCGCGCAGCATGCCGGACAGGCGCTGGCGCGCACCGTCGGAATAGCTCGCCATCACCGCGCGATGCCCGGCCCTGGTGACCGCTTGCAGGTGTTCGATCAGGGCTTCGTAGACATTCGTGCCGGGCGTCGTGCGCTCCGGCGCGAAGTCCCTGCCCTTGCGACCGCCAAGATCGAACGCGTCTCCCGGCACGTCGCTGACGGCAAACGGCGTCAGCGCGGCGACGGCGTGATTGCCCAGTTCCCCGGCCCATTCCTCGCGCTGCAGGTACAGCATGTCCGGTGCAAGCGGTCGGTAGATCGCGCCCGCGGCACCGGATGCCCCGGCATTGGCCTTCAGCGCCTCCAGCCGGGTCTCGTAATAATCGTCGATGGCCTGGAACCGCTGTTCGGCGGCATCGTCGGACAGGTAGTCCATCACGATCGGCGCATCACCGATGTAGTCGAACACCGTCTCCAGCTTCCGGTGGAAGATCGGCAGCCAGTGCTCCATGCCCGGATGGGCGCGGGACTCGGAAACGGACACGTAGAGGGAATCATTCTCGGCGCGGTTGCCGAACAACTCGCGATAGCGGGCGCGGAACAGGTTGACCGACGGGGCTTCCAGAACCAGCTCGCCGACCGGCGTGAGTTCGAAGCGGTCGATCTTCTGCAAGGTCCGCTGGGTCATCGAATCGAACAGGCGGATGCTTTCCAGTTCCCGGCCGAACAGGTCCAGCCGCACGGGATAGGAATCATTCGACGGGAAAATGTCGATCAGCCCGCCACGGATGGCGTATTCGCCCGGTTCCATGACCGTGCCGGTGCGGGAATACCCCTGCGCCACCAGGAACCCGGTCAGCGCGCCCTCGTCGATCCTGTCACCCAGCCGGGCGACGAAGCGGCCATCGGTGACCGTTGCACGCGCCGGAACCCGCTGGGTCATCGCGTTGACGGTCGTCAGCAGCACCCGTCCGGCCAGCCCGTCCTCGGCCAGCAGACCCAGTGTCCGCATCCGTGCCGCCACGACCTGGCGGTTGGGCGAGGAACGGTCGTAGGGCAGGCAATCCCACGCCGGCAGCGTCAGGACCTGCAGCCCCGGCGCGAAGAATCGCAGCATCTCGACCGTTGCGGCCAGCCGCTGATCATCGCGCGCGACATGCACGACGCCGGTCGGCATCGTTGTTGCCAACGATACCAGCAGGCGTGCGTCCAGCCCCTCCGGCGCGTTCTGGACGGTGATCCTGCCTGGCGCCGACAGGGTGTCTGCGAGTTGTTTCAACTGGCGGTCTGGTAGAACTTGAAGCGCATCAGCATCTGGGTGACTTCGTTGTCGTATTCCGCCGGAACCGGCCGTCGACCCATGACCCAGGCCAGGATTTCCGGATCGCCCGCTTCCATCATGTGCTGGTACAGGTCCAGCTGCCGGTCATCGAAATCCTGCAGATGCCGCTCCGCGAAGCGGGTCAGCAGGATGTCGGTTTCCTTGGTGCCGGTGTATTGGGAGCGGTAGAGCATCTTCTTGCGCCGAATGGCCAGTCTCGCTTCTTCGTCGGACATGATGACAGCTCCCAGCCGCTCAGCAGATTGCGTTGAGCACGATATAGTACCATTTCCCATTCCGGGAAACCCGCCCCGCTTGCGTCATCGCATCCATCTACGGATGATCCCGCCCCATGCGCCCTGAAATCCTGTTTCCCCTGTTCGCGTCGGTCAGCACCCTGAAGGGCGTGGGCCCGCGCGTGGCTGCCCTGCTGGAAAAGCTGGACGTGACCCGGATCGTCGACCTGCTCTGGCTGTTGCCGCACGGTCATATCGACCGCAGCCAGCGCCCGAATGTCGAGGATGCGGAGCCCGGCGTGACGGTGACGCTGACCCTGAACATCCTGGAACATCGCCCGGGGCGCACCGACAAGCAGCCCTATCGCATCTATGCCGGTGACGAGACCGGCGTGATCGGCCTGACGTTCTTCCGGCCGCGGCGCGACTGGCTGGAACGCCAGTTCCCGCCCGGCGAACGGCGAATCGTCAGTGGCAAGCTGGAACGCTACGGCGACCAGTTGCAGATGGTGCATCCGGAACATGTGGCAGACCCCGACAAGGGCGAGGACGTGCCGTTGCGCGAACCCGTCTACCCCCTGACCGCCGGCCTGGCCCCGAAGGCGCTGCGCAATGCCATCGTGCAATCGGTGGAGCGCGCACCGGAGATGCCCGAATGGCAGGACGCGGCCTTCAAGTCACAGAACCGCTTTCCCGACTGGCAGGTGGCCCTGCGACTGGTCCATTCGGACGGCGCGATCGCGGTCGACGCGGCCGTGGGCGACCCGGACATGCTGGCCCGGCGGCGGCTGGCCTACGACGAGCTGCTGGCCAATCAGCTTGCCCTGGCGCTGGTACGGCAACGCATGCGCAGGCAGGGCGGGCGGGCGCTGAATGTCAGGTCGGACGGCAAGGTCGCGGAAATGCGGACGGCCCTGCCCTGGCCCCTTACCCGGGCGCAGGACCGCGTGATCGGGGAGATCATGGCCGACCTGGCGGATCCGACCCGGATGCTGCGCCTGTTGCAGGGTGACGTCGGCAGCGGCAAGACCGCGGTCGCATTGCTGGTGGCGGTGGCGGTGGTGGAAACCGGTGCGCAGGTCGCCCTGATGGTGCCGACGGAGGTGCTGGCCCGCCAGCATGCCCGCACGCTGACGGAAATGGGTGCGGCCATCGGGCTGCGGGTCGAGGCCCTGACCGGGCGCGACAAGGGCAAGGGCCGCGCCGCGATCCTGCAAAGGCTCTCGGCCGGCGAGATCGACCTGGTGATCGGGACCCATGCGCTGTTCCAGGACAGCATCCAGTTCCGCGACCTCGGGTTGTCGATCATCGACGAACAGCATCGCTTCGGCGTGCATCAGCGGATGTTGCTGTCCGCCAAGGGACGCAAGACCAGCGACGTGCTGGTCATGACGGCGACCCCGATCCCGCGCACGCTCGCCATGACGGCCTATGGCGACATGGACGTGTCACGCCTGGACGAGCGTCCGCCGGGACGGAAGCCGGTGGATACCCGGGTTCTGCCCGCGGACCGTGCCGACGCGGTGATCGACCGCCTGTGCGGGCTGATGGCGCGGGGAGAACGCGCGTACTGGATCTGCCCCCTGGTGGACGACGAGGGAGAGAGCGACGCGGCGGCGGCAGAGGCCCGGCACAGGGAACTGCAGCAGCCCTTCGGCACGAAGGTCGGGCTGGTACATGGCCGGATGAAGCCGGAAGACAAGGATGCCGCCCTGGTCGCCTTCGCCGAGGGCCGCACCAGCCTGCTGGTTGCAACCACGGTGGTGGAAGTCGGCGTCGACGTGCCAGAGGCAACCGTGATCGTCATCGAGGACGCGGAGCGGTTCGGTCTGGCGCAGTTGCACCAGTTGCGCGGGCGGGTCGGGCGCGGCGAGAAACCGGGACATTGCCTGCTGCTCTATCGCCCGCCGCTTGGCGACACCGCGCGCAAGCGCCTGGAGGTGCTGCGCAATACGGACGACGGCTTCCTGATCGCGGAGGAGGATTTCCGCCTGCGTGGCGGCGGCGATCTGCTCGGCACCCGCCAGAGCGGCCTGCCGCCCATGCGCCTGGCCAGCGTGGAGCGGGATCAGGACCTGCTCGCCGCCGCCCATGACGATGCACGGCTGATCATCAACACCGACCCGGAACTGCAGGGCAAGCGCGGTCCTGACCTGCGCACCCTGCTGTACCTGTTCGAACGCGACGCCGCGATCCGCTATCTGAAATCAGGCTGACTTGCGGACGCCACCGCTTGTCCCGCCATCGACGTCACCGCCGGAAACCGGCTTGGCATCATTGGTGGGCATGGGCCGGGTCTTCAGGTCCGGCGGCACCACGACGCCGACGGAAACCACGTATTTCATCGCCTGCTCGACACCCATGTCCAGCAACTGCACGTCCTCCCGCGGGATGAACAGGATGAAACCGGAAGACGGGTTGGGCGTGGTCGGCACGTAGACACTGACCAGGTCGAGTTCGAGCCGGCGCAGCACCTCCCCCTTCGTGTCACCGGCGACGAAGCCGATGGTGTAGAGGCCGCGCCGCGGATATTCGACCAGCGCCGCGTACTGGAAGGCCTGGCTGGAGTCCTGCAGGACGGTCTCGAACAGCTGTTTCAGGACATTGTAGATGCCGCGCACGATCGGCATCTGGTCCACCAGTCGCTCCCCGATGCGAACGATGGATCGTCCCAGCAGGTTGGCGGTCAGGAAGCCGATGACGGTGAGGCCCAGTACCGCGACGATGAGGCCGAGCCCCGGTATGTCGAAGGGCATTTCGAACGGCAGGATCAGCATGTCGTCGTATTTCTGCGGCAGTTTCGGAACCAGCGGCAGGAACTGCTGGTCGAACCATTCGATGATCGACCAGGTGACATAGAGCGTGATCGAGATCGGCGCGGTGACGATCACGCCGGTCAGAAAATAGGTGCGCAGGCGTTTCATCAGCGGCGAACGCGTCTTCAGTGGTGATTTGGGTGCGGAAGTCATCAGGCAACATACTCCATGGGGCCGGGATATAGCATGCTGACGAGGGTCTCTCGACCGCAAAAAGGTCGCTGCTGGCATGTATCTGCGGAGCAATGGCGCGCGCGGCTTCCGGTCACGGATTTGTCACGCCTTGTCACGGGCAAATGTGCGTCAGGTCACCCCCGGGGGCGAAACCCGGCACGGCATTGCCCGCGACGATTGCGGTCCGATTGCTGGAACCTCACGAACAGGTATATCGTCGGGATGGCCCGGCATTGTTCACTGGCAGGTCCAAGGGCCAGAGTTATGGGAGTTCCCGTCTGATGCAGATTCAGCCTGAACGGAAACACAAGGCGTCGGTTGGCCGGGCGGCATTTGCCGGGCTGGTCACGGCCAATCCGTCACATGTCCTGAAACAGTCCGAGGTTGCGCGGCGCGCGGGGGAGTTGTTCGGCGGCAACCTGTCCAGCTTCGACCGCCTGCGTCCGGTCTACGAGAACGCGGAGATCGAGACCCGATATTCCAGTGTGCCCATCGAATGGTACCAGGAGGTTCATGGCTTCGGCGCCCGCAACCGCCAGTACATCGAGACCTCGGTCGACCTGCTGGAGGACATTGCCGTGCGCAGCGCGGAGAAGTGCGGGCTGCGCCTGGACGAGATCGATGGAATCGTCACCGTTTCGACATCCGGCATCGCGACGCCCAGCCTGGACGCGCTGGTGATGGAACGGCTGAAGCTGCGGCGTGACCTGGAACGGCTGCCGATCTTCGGGCTTGGCTGTGCCGGTGGCGTCGTCGGGCTGGCCCGCGCCGCGCAGATGGCGCGCAGTCGCCCCGGCGCGAACTACCTCTACCTGGTCGTGGAACTGTGCGGCCTGACGTTCCGCAGCCGCGATTTCTCCAAGAGCAACGTGGTGGCAACGGCCCTGTTCGGTGATGGCGCGGCGGGTGCCATCGTCGGATCCGAG
>CAJYBQ010000015.1 GCA_913064755.1 uncultured Alphaproteobacteria bacterium | reverse complement strand
GGCCATGACGCGAGCGAGGTCCCCTGGGGCAAGGGTGCGGCCTGACTGCTGCGGGGAGTGCTCATTCTGCGGCGGCAGCACACACCGCATGGCGGTGGAACGGGCCGTGCCTGGGGCCATTGCTTTCTTCATGTCGACGTCGGCGGGCAGCTGCATCAGCGTGTCTGCGCGCACTCGGGCCTTCTGCGCGTAGCCACCGGAATGGGACTGGGACAGGCCATAGCCGTTCACCACGACGCGATCGCCGGGCTTGAAGTCGGCGTTCTCGGACGATGCCACGGTACCCGCGAAGTCGATGCCGCAGACCATGGGGAAGCTCTCGCAGACCTTGCCCTTGCCGGTCACGGCCAGGCCGTCCTTGTAGTTCAGGGTGGACCAGGCAACGTCGACGACCACGTCGCCGGCCGACAGGTCATCCAGCGTGACTTCCCGAATTTCGCTCTTGTAGCCCGCGTCCGTCTTGTCGGCGACCAGTGCCTTGAATGAACCGCTCATGATTGCTCCCCCGGTAGTTCTGGAAAATGAAGATGCCTGACCGCAGTCGTACCAGACCGCTCCATTGGGGTCAGGGGGTTTTTGCAACATGCCAGCAGGTTTCCAGCGCATTGCACGGGCAAAAAAATGGCCGACCCGACGCGTTGCGCCGGGCCGACCATCCGGATCGTCTTGCTTGCCCCGTCAGACCGGGGCAGCAGGTGACCTACTTGCGTGACCACCAACCCCGTTTTGCCGGTGCCTTCGGCTTGTCGTCGGCCACGACCTCTTCGGTGACTTCTGCAACCGGTTCGGCAGCAGGCTCGACCGCTGCCTCCTTCGTGGTCTCGACGACAGGCTCCTCGACAACCGGCTCTTCGGCAGTCGCTTCCTCGGCGGCCGGTTCATTCTCGGCGGGTTCCTCGGAAACGCTTTCCTCGGAAACGGTTTCGTCTGCAGCGGTTTCGTCTGCAGCGGGTTCCTCAGCAGCGGTTTCGATCGCCTCCGCCTCTGCCTCGACGACAGTTTCTGAGGTCGTGTCCGGCACATCCTCCGACGGGACCTCTTCGACCGTGTCGGACACGGTACCCTGGTCGTCTGCCGTCTCGGGCGCGTCTTCCGTCATCGGTTCGGAAGCGGCTTCGGCTTCAGCTTCGACCTCGGCTTCGGGTGCCGTTACTGCAGCATCCTCGTTCGTGGTCTCGGCTTCTGGCCCGGTCTCGGTCTCGGCTTCGGTCGCAGCTTCCGTGCCTGTGTCTGCTTCGGCCTCGGACCCGGTCCGAGTCTCCGCAGCGGCTTCTTCCGCGGCGCTCTGCTCCGCGACGATGGCAGCCTGGACCTGGGACGGCGGCACGGCAGCGGCCATCAGGAACGGCGACTGAACGCCTTCCTCGTTGACTTCTCCGTCGCCGACCGGACCAGCACTGGCCCCGTCCTGGCCGGAGGCATTCTGATCCTCGTCCTTGCGGCCCCGCCGACGGCGACCACCCCGGCGACCCCGGCGGCGGCGGCTCTTGCCCTCGCCATCGGCGTCATCCTCGTCCTCGGACGTGCGGTTACCTTCTGCAGAACCGGCGTTTGCCTCGCCATCTTCGGAACCGGTGCCGTCCTGTTCGGACGCGTCCTGTTCCTGCGGCGCGCGTGCCGCATCTTCCTGATCGGACGCGCCGTTGCTCCGACGCCGACGCCGACGGCGTCCACGCGGGCGGCCACCCTCTTCCTCGGTGCTGCGCTCGGTCTCTTCCTCGTCACGGTCCGCCTCCGATGCCGACTGTTCGTCGTCATCGCTGTCGTCCTCGATCTGCTGCGGCGTGGTGTCCCGCTGCGGCCGCTCGATCTCCTCGCTGATTTCCGACGCGGCCATCCGTTCGATCCGGTGGTCGGGGGAAACCAGGCTCATGTCCGCGGCGATCTCCACGGCGAAGCCGTAACGCTCCTCGATCTCGGCCAGCGCGCGGCGCTTGTGGTTCACGATGTAGATGGCGACATCGGCAGGCATGTGGATGCGGATGCCGGCGGAACGTTCGCGGATGCCTTCCTCCTCGACGGAGCGCAGCAGATGCAGCGCCGTCGAATCGATGGACCGCACCACGCCCAGGCCATGGCAATGGCTGCAGGGCATCATGTTGACGTCCTGCACACCTGGCCGCAGTCGCTGCCGCGACATCTCCAGCAGACCGAAATGGCTGATCCGGCCGATCTGGATGCGCGCGCGGTCCACCCGCAGGCAATCCTTCAGCTTCCGTTCGACGGCGCGGTTGTTGCGCGATTCGTCCATGTCGATGAAATCGATGACCACCAGGCCTGCCAGGTCACGCAGACGCAGTTGCCGGGCAACTTCCTCCGCCGCTTCCAGGTTGGTCTTGGTCGCCGTTTCCTCGATCGACCGGCCCTTGGTGGACTTGCCCGAGTTCACGTCGATGGCGACCAGCGCCTCGGTCGAGTTGATGACGATGTAACCGCCCGACGGCAGGGTCACTTCGCTGCCGTACATGCTGTCCAGCTGCTGTTCCACCTGGTAGCGGTGGAACAGGGGAATGCGGTCGCGATAGGGCTGAACCTTCTTCGCGTGCGACGGCATGATCCGCTTCATGAAGTCCTTGGCGACGCGATAGCCGTCCTCGCCTTCCACCAGGACCTCGTCGATGTCCTTGGAGTAGAAGTCACGGATCGCACGGGTGATCAGCGATGCTTCCTCGTAGACCAGCGTCGGTGCCGTGGACTGCAGGGTCAGTTCGCGGATGTCGTCCCACAGCCGCAGCAGGAACTCGAAGTCCCGCTTGATCTCGGACTTGGTGCGCTTGGCCCCGGCGGTACGGACGATGACGCCCGTGCCCTCGGGCACTTCCAGTTCCTTGACGGCGGACTTCAGCTTCTTCCGGTCGGCCACGTTGGCGATCTTGCGGCTGATGCCGCCGCCGCGCGCCGTGTTCGGCATCAGCACGCAATAGCGACCGGCCAGCGACAGGTAGGTCGTCAGCGCCGCGCCCTTGTTGCCGCGTTCTTCCTTCACCGCCTGCACCAGAAGGATCTGGCGGCGCTTGATGACTTCCTGGATCTTGTAGGGACGGGAGTTGGCGGACGGACGTCGCGGCGCGATGTCTTCCTCCAGCTCGTCGCCGCCCATGTCCTCGACCGCGAGGTCCGAATCATCGTCGGTGGTCGGGCCGGCCCGCCTGCGACGGCCACGCCCGCGACCGCGCTTGTTGCGGTCACGCCCGGCGTTGCGGGATTCCTCGTCGCCTTCCTCGGCGCCGGTTTCGCCCTCGTCCTCGCCTTCACCCTCTTCCTCGATCTCGGCTTCTTCAGCCTCGGCCTCGCGGGTGACTTCGCGGCGCTGTTCGGCAATCAGTGCCTCGCGGTCCGCGACGGGGATCTGGTAGTAGTCGGGGTGGATCTCGTTGAAGGCGAGGAAGCCGTGGCGGTTGCCACCGAATTCCACGAACGCTGCCTGCAGCGACGGTTCCACGCGGGTAACCTTCGCCAGGTAGATGTTGCCCTTCAGGGGTTTGCGGCTATCAACCTCGAAATCGAATTCATCAAGGCGGTTGCCTTTCACGATCACAATCCGGGTCTCTTCCGGGTGTGCCGCGTCGACCAGCATACGGGTGGCCATCAGCCATATCTCCATGACGGCAACAACACCGGCGAGCCATCGGTGCAGGGGCCGTCTTTGGTTATGTCAGGATCGGCACGGTCGGGCCCATACATCGAACGGGGCCGGAAGGGCAGTACCCTAACCGGCTCCCAAGATGCGGTCCGTCAGTCCATGCCGCCGCCGCCAGACTGGCGCGCGAACGAATCCCGAGTTTCAATCATTCCTCCGAATGCCTTGTGCGGCGATCATCAAACGTGTGATCGGATGGGCTGGGACGGTCTGGTTATCCGAACCTCTCACCAACACCCCATGACCGCCCAGTCGTTCGGACGGTGGAATTACAAGGGAGCGGCCAGAGAACATGGCCCGGATTACCTTTCGTCGGAGCTCATCCCTACCGCGCCGCGTGCCGGTTTCAACCGGACGTCGCGGCGGCAACGGAAACTCGCACGCCGACACTAGCAAATTCCGGGTCCCTGCGGCAAGCGTTCTGCGCGTGGCCCTGATTGGCATGCGTGCTGCGGCTACCGCATGGCTGCGGGGAAGGTATAGTTGCGCCATGAATCGCGTTGAAAGCCGCAGGTCCGGGCCTCTGCGACCGCTGGAAATCCGGCGGCGACGGCTGTCCATGGCCGTTCTGCTTGCCTGCCTGCTCGGCCTTTTCGGCACCATTGCCAACGCAACCGTGATCACGGCGATCCGCACGGGAGAGAATGCCGCGACCACGCGGGTGGTCCTGGACCTCGACAGGGAGGTCGAATGGAATGTCTTCGTGCTGGAAGATCCCTACCGCGTTGTCGTTGACCTGCAGAATGCCGACTGGGCACTGAACGGGCGCCCGGATCCGCCGCGCGGGGTCATCCGCGATCTGCGCTTCGGCCAGTTCCGCGATGCCACCGGGCGCCTGGTGATGGATGCCGACCAGCCCGTGGTGGCGCATCGCGTGTTCATGCTGCCGCCCCAGGCCGGACAGCAGTGGCGGCTGGTGATCGACCTGAAGGCGGCGGACAGTGCCGTGTTCGCCGCCGCACGCCGCGACGCCGCCGAAACCAGGCCCGCGAGGGCAGAAGCCGTTGCCGCTTTCTGGCCCACGGGCGTGCCGCCGCTGCCGCCTCAACGCCCCGGTTCGGCCAAGGTGGTCGTCATCGACCCGGGCCATGGTGGTGTCGACCCCGGTGCCATCGGCGGTGGTGGTACACGGGAAAAGGATATCGTGCTGCATGTCGGGCTGGCCCTGCGGGAGGCCCTGCGCGGCATGGGCAATTACCGTGTGGTGATGACCCGCGACAGTGACCGTTTCGTCCGTCTCGGGGACCGGGTGCGAATCGCGCGTCGGGCCAATGCGGACCTGTTCGTGTCGTTGCATGCCGATGCCGCCGCCGGGCGGGCTGCCCGTGGTGCCGGTGTCTACACCCTGTCGGAGAAATCCTCGGACAGGGAGGCGGAGGCGCTGGCGCGACGGGAAAACCGGTCCGACATCATCGCCGGCGTCGACCTGAGCGACGAGGCCGATGACGTGACGTCGATCCTGATCGACCTGGCGCAGCGGGAAACCATGAACCAGTCGGCGCGCCTGGCGCAGACCGTCGTGGTGCAATTGGGGGAAAGGGTCACAATGCGATCCAATCCGCACCGTTTTGCCGGGTTCCGCGTGCTGAAGGCGCCGGATGTCCCGTCGGTCCTGGTGGAGATCGGCTTTCTGACCAACCGCCAGGAAGAGGCACAACTGAAGTCTTCCCGCACCCGAGAGCGCATCGCAAGCGGGCTTGCCGCGGCCATCGACGCCTATTTCCGGCGATAGGCCTTCGGATGCAGCGGCCTGCCTTCGCAGGGCCATGATTCTGGCCTAGGCTTTGCTTGGATACATATGTCAGACGTGATCCGACGGTTGTGATCGCGGGGCGATGCCCCCGCGGCTCGGATCAAGCGAAATATCGAAGGGCCGGGTTCGAAACAAGATGCGCATCTTCTGGAAGATATTCCTGGGCCTGACGGTGCTTGGCGTGCTCGGCGCCTGTGCAGCCGTTGGCTTCGTGGCCTATGCGTTCTGGCATTTCGGTCGCGAATTGCCGGCACACGAACAACTGGCGGAATATTCCCCCGCTGTGGTCACACGCGTGCATGCAGGCGACGGCCAGTTGCTGGCCGAATATGCCCGGCAGCGCCGCCTGTTCGTACCCATCCAGTCAACGCCGCAGCGGGTGATCAATGCCTTCCTGGCGGCAGAGGACGGCGGCTTCTATGACCACATAGGAGTGGATTTCAGGGCACTGGCCCGCGCCGTGGTGCAGAACCTGCGCAACATCGGTACCGGCCGTCGCCCGGTCGGCGCGTCCACGATCACGCAGCAGGTGGCCAAGAACTTCCTGCTGACGAACGAGGTTTCCTACGAGCGCAAGATCAAGGAAGCTATCCTGGCGTTCCGTATCGAGAAGGCGTTCGAGAAGAACCACATCCTAGAACTCTACCTGAACGAGATCTACCTGGGGCAGGGGGCATATGGTGTCGCCTCGGCTGCCCTGACCTATTTCGACAAGCCCCTGAACGAGCTGACGATCGCGGAAGCCGCGTTCCTTGCCGCCTTGCCCAAGGCACCCAGCAACTATGACCCGTCCCGTCACCACAAGCGTGCGGTGACACGACGTGACTGGGTGATCGGCCGCATGGCGACCCTGGGCAAGATATCGCCGGAAGCCGCGGCGGAGGCGAAGGCCGAACCGCTGGAGGCCCATCGCGGTCGCGACGTCGATTTCGTCAAGGCGGACTGGTTCGCAGAGGAAGTGCGGCGCGAACTTGCCGACAGGTTTGGTGAGGACGGCCTGTATGACGGTGGTCTTTCGGTCCAGACCACCATGGACCCGCACCTGCAGGAGATCGCGAGAAACGCGCTGCGTGAGGGACTGATCCTGTATGATCGCAGGCATGGCTATCGCGGCCCGCTGACCCGCCTGCCTGCGATGGACAACTGGCCGACGCGCCTTGCCGCCATCGCCGAACCGCCGGGCATGCCCGGCGACTGGCAGCTGGCCACGGTGCTGGCTGCAGGACGTGACAGCGCGGAACTCGGCCTGATCGACCGGTCCCGCCTGACCCTGCCCCTGGAACGGCTGGCCTGGACCGGCAAGCCGCTGAAGAACGGCCTCGTCGGTCCGGCCCCTTCGGCGGCATCCGACGTGCTGGCGGTCGGCGATGTCGTGCTGATCGGCCCCGACACCGAGGATCCCGACAAGCCGCAGCTGCGCCAGATGCCCAGGATCGACGGTGGCGTCGTGGCGATGGACCCGCATACGGGGCGCGTGCTGGCGCTGGTGGGGGGCTTTGCCTTCGAACGCAGCCAGTTCAACCGTGCCACCCAGGCAGCGCGCCAGCCGGGTTCCGCCTTCAAGCCGTGCGTCTATGCCGCGGCGCTGGAACATGGTTTCACCCCGGCCTCGCTGGTGCTGGATGCGCCCTTCGTGATCGACCAGGGCGGCGGGCAGGGCAAGTGGAAGCCATCGAACTATTCCAACCGCTTCTATGGTCCCAGCACCCTGCGCCTGGGTATCGAGAAATCACGCAACCTGATGACCGTGCGCCTGGCGCAGAAGGTCGGCATGGACGTGGTCAGCGACTATTCGGAACGGTTCCGCATCTATGACCAGCTGCCGCAGACCCTGGCAAATGCGCTGGGGTCCAGCGAAGTCACCCTGATCAAGCTGACAACGGCCTATGGCATGCTGGTGAACGGTGGCCGTGCCGTGCGCCCGACCATCATCGACCAGGTGCAGGACCGTACCGGCCACACGATCTTCCGTCACGAGACGCACCGCTGCGGCACCTGCCTTGTATCCGAATGGGCGCGGCAGCCGTAGCCGCTGCTGCCCGATGAACGGCCCCGCGTGGTGCAGACCACCACGGCCTTCCAGGTCGTGTCGATGCTGGAGGGTGTGGTGCAGCGTGGTACCGGTGCTCGCATCGCCCAGGTCGGCAAGCCGCTGGCGGGCAAGACCGGCACGTCCAACGAAAGCAAGGACGCCTGGTTCATCGGCTTTTCGCCGGACCTGGTGGTCGGTGTCTTCACCGGCTTCGACACGCCGGAACCGCTGGGCCGCCGCGAGACCGGTTCAAGCGTTGCCGCCCCGATCTTCCAGGCCATCATGACGGAGGCGCTGGCCGATCAGCCGGGGCTGCCGTTCCGGGTGCCGGAACAGGTCCGCCTGATCCGCATCGACAGCCGTACCGGCACGGCGGCGCGGGCCGGGGACGAGAAGGTGATCTGGGAAGCCTTCGCCCCTGGCATGGAGCCGAACCCGCGCAACGCACCGGCCCTGATCGACAATCCGGTCGATGACACGACCGGCAGCGTGCCGCTGCGCATCCCGGAACGTCGCGCCATCGGTGCCAAGGCGACCGACGGCGTCTATTGAGGGAAGGGCTTCCCGGTCAGGTTCCGACCAGCCGACGGACGGCTGGCTGCCGGGTCAGCCGCGCGGCTGGTTGAGCCGGGCAACTTCTGCCATCAGGTCAACCGCCTCATCCTGCGTGGTCCGGACCAGGCCGGTCGTCGCGCCTGATTCCTCCCAGGCCCTGAACCGTTCTCGGATCCGACTTGCCGGGCCGACCAGCGACTTGGCATCGCCCCATTCATCGGGCACGGCGGCCGTGGCCTCTGCCTTGTGGCCGGCCAGGTAGAGTTCCTGGATGCGTTCGGCGGCGTCGCCATAGCCGCGACGGATCATCATTTCCTTGTGGAAGTTCTTGTTCTTGTGGCCCATGCCGCCGACGTAGAGCGCGACTTCGGGCTTCATCCGGTCCAGCGCGGCCTGGACGTCGTCATCCATTTCGACGTGGATCATCGATTCCACCTCGAAGTTGTGCCAGCCCTTGTCCTCGCCACGTTTCCGCGCCCGCTCGAACCCCTGTTCGATCCAGCCGGAATACTCGTGCATCGTGCCCGGGGTGAAGCCGAGGGGCAGCCAGCCGTCACACAGGTCGCCACACAGGCGTACCGTCTGTTCATTGCCCGCGCCGAGATAGATCGGGATGTCGGGATTCATGTGCAGGATGGACTTCAGCGGCTTGCCGACGCCCGCGGCACCTTCCCCCGTGTAGGGCAGGCTGATCTGCCTGCCATCATGGGTGACGGGTTCTTCGCGCCGGAAGATCTTGCGCATGATCTCCACGTAGTCCTTCAGCCAGTAATAGGGGCTGCCCCATGGCTGGCCGTACCAGCCCTCGACGATCTGCGGCCCGGAAACCCCCAGCCCGGCGATGAAGCGCCCGCCACCGGCCATGGCGTCGACGGTCGCGGCGGACATGGCGGCATTCGCCGGGGTGCGGGCGGCAACCTGCATGATGGCGGTGCCAAGCTTGATCCGCTCCGTCTTCGCGGCCAGGAACGCCAGCGGCGTCACCGCGTCCGAACCATAGGCTTCCGCCGTCCAGACCGAATGGTAGGCAAGCTTTTCCGCCCGCTGCACCCGCTCCACCGGCAGTGCCATCTTGCCGCCGGAATATCCGATCATCAATCCGAGCTTCATGGTGTTTCCTCCCCTGAATTCACCGTGTCGTCGGACGATATACTAGAGCGTGCCGGTCGCGGATGGAATCAACACGGGTACAGCCGCCCGTCCCGTCGCGCGACCAGCGAGGGAAGACGGGGCCGGGTGGGCCGGGCCGGATACCAGTCGGAATTCCCGCGTCAGGCGCTGGCGGCGTCCAGGCCGAAGGCGGTGTGCAGCGCGCGCACGGCCAGTTCCTTGTAGTCGGCGGCGATCAGCACGCTGACCTTGATTTCCGACGTGGTGATGACCTGGATGTTGATGCCCTTCTCGGCCAGCGCGCGGAACATGGTCTGCGCCACCCCGACGTGACTGCGCATGCCCACGCCGACGATGGAAACCTTCACCACGTCCGCGGCCGAGACGATCTCGCGGTACCCGACATCGTCCTTCAGGCTCTCCAGAAGTACCAGGGCGCGGGGCAACTGGTCCCGGTTGACCGTGAACGTCAGGTCGGTCGTCGCACCGTCCTCCGAGATGTTCTGCACGATCATGTCGACGTTTATGTTGGCATCCGCCAGCGCGCCGAAGATCGCTGCCGAGACACCCGGGCGGTCGGCAACCTGGCGCAAGGTGACCTTGGCCTCGTCCGGCGCGTAGGTGACGCCGTTCACCATCTGCTGTTCCACGATTTCCTCCTCGTCAACCACCAGGGTTCCTTCGGTATCCGAAAAACTGGACCGGACATGCACCCGCACACCGTGGTTCATGGCCAGTTCGACCGAACGGGTCTGCAGCACCTTGGCACCCAGGGATGCCAGTTCCAGCATTTCCTCGTAGGTGATGCGATCCAGCTTCTGCGCCGCCTTCACGATCCGCGGATCCGCAGTATAGACGCCGTCCACGTCCGTGTAGATGTCGCAGCGGTCGGCCTTCAGTGCCGCCGCCAGTGCCACCGCGGACGTGTCCGACCCGCCGCGCCCCAGCGTGGAGATGCGGCCATCGCGGGCGATGCCCTGGAAACCGGCGACCACTGCAACCTGGCCTTCGCCGAAGCGTCGGATGATCTCGTCGGTCTCGATCCGTTCGATCCGGGCGGCGCTGTGCGCGTCCGTGGTATGGACGGGCAACTGCCAGCCCAGCCAGGACCGGGCATTGACCTCGATATCCTGCAGGGCCATCGCCATCAGGCCGATGGTCACCTGCTCCCCCGCCGCGACGACGGTGTCGTATTCGCGGGCGTCATGCATTGCCGCGACTTCCCGCGTCAGGCCGACGAGCCTGTTGGTCTCTCCCGACATGGCGGAAACCACCACGGCAACCTCGTTGCCCGCCTCCACCACCGCCTTGACGCGCTGCGCCGCGTTGCGGATCCGGTCAACATCGCCGACGGATGTGCCGCCGAACTTCATGACGATGCGCGCCATTCTTTTCATCCCGATCCGGTGTGAACGGATCGCCTCCTGCATTCCTTCGGGCCGGACCAATGTGTCGCGGCCCCTTGCGAGCTCAAGGCCGCACGTCTTAATTAGCGAATGGGCCGGTCGCAAGCGCGCAACGTTGAAGTGTTCGCGGCAAATCGACCGGATGGACGTCCTGCGCAGGAGCTTTCATGGCCGCAACCACCGTCGACCCGGAAGAAATCAGCCGGTTCAGTGCCATGGCAGAGACCTGGTGGGATCCCGAAGGACCCATGAAGCCGTTGCATCGCCTGACCCCCGCCCGCATGCGTTACCTGAAGGCACGGCTTGTCGGGCATTTCGGTCGGGATGCGGACAGCGCGACACCGCTGAAAGGCCTGCGGGTGCTGGACATCGGCTGCGGCGGTGGCCTGGTGTCGGAGCCGATGACCCGGCTGGGCGCGACCGTCACCGGCGTGGATGCGGCGGGCGACAACATCACCGCCGCCCGCGCCCATGCGTCCGGGCTGGGGCTGGACATCGATTATCGCCACGACACGGCGGAGGCGCTGGTGGCCGAGGGCGTGCAGTTCGATGCCGTGCTGGCGCTGGAGATTGTCGAGCATGTGGCCGATGTCGGCCTGTTCGTCGAATCCGTGGCGCAGCTTGTCCGCCCCGGCGGCCTGGTGATCTTTTCCACGCTGAACCGCACGCCGAAGGCCTGGACGCTGGCCGTGTTCGGGGCGGAACGGGTGATGCGCTGGTTGCCGGTCGGAACCCATGCGTACAACAAGTTCGTCAAACCGTCGGAACTGGCGGCGCATTTCCGCCATGCCGGGCTGGAACTGGATGATCTGACAGGGCTGGTGTTCAGCCCCCTGACCGGCTGGTCGCTGAACAGCCGCGACCTCGACGTGAACTATTTCGCCTCTGCATCGCGCCGGGGTGCCTGATGGCCATCCTGAAGATCGCCCGCATGGGGCACCCGGTGCTGCGACAGGTGGCGCGTGACGTGCCGGACCCGACCTTGCCCGAGGTGCTGAACCTGGTCGGTGACATGATCGAAACGCTGGATGATATCGGCGGGGCCGGGCTGGCCGCGCCCCAGGTGCACCGGTCGGTACGGCTGGTGATGTTCCAGGTGCCGCCGGGCAGGGGGCATGAGGAAGTGCCCCTGACCATCCTGTGCAACCCGGTCATCGAACCGGTTGGCGACGCGATCGAATGGGGCTGGGAGGGATGCCTGTCCGTCCCCGGGCTGCGCGGGCTGGTGCCGCGTCCGGCCAGTGTCCGCTATCGCGGGCAGGGCCTCGACGGTGCGATGATCGACAGGACGGTGAGCGGTTTTCATGCGCGCGTCGTACAACATGAGTGCGATCATCTCGACGGGATCTTGTACCCGCAGCGGATGCCCGACCTGACCCGGCTGGTGTTCGAAACGGAGATGCGCCACCAGGCACCGCTGGAGGTGCCGGAACCGACCGAATCGGAGGAGCAGGACCAATGACCGATGCCAACAGCGAAGTCGGCGAAACCGGCGACCTGGAAAGCCTGAAGGACCGGATGGCGGAAGCGGCCTTGATGCATGCCGCCTTCGATGGCTGGACGGAACAGACCGTACGTGCCGCGGCGCGCGATGCGGGCGCCAGCGATCTCGATGTCTACCGGGCCTTCCCCGGCGGGGTCGAGGACCTGCTGGACCATCATCTGCTGATGGCGGACCGGCACATGGTGGAGGGGATCCTGTCCCTCGACCTGGACCAGATGAAGATCAGGGAGAAGATCACCCGCGCGATCCGTCTGCGGCTGGAGGCAGCGGCCCCGCACAAGGAAGCCGTGCGCCGGGGCTTCAATCACCTGGAACTGCCGCATCGGGGAGCACGGGCGAGCCGGGCGCTCGGGCGGACGGTCGCCCTGATCTGGCGGGCCATCGGCGATACCTCGACCGATTTCAACTTCTACACCAAGCGTACCCTGCTGGCCGGGGTCTACATGTCGACCCTGCTGTACTGGCTGAACGACCAGTCCGAGGAACACGCGGCGACCTGGGCGTTCCTGGACCGCCGCATCGCCAATGTCATGCAGATCGAGAAGGCCAAGGCACGGCTGCTGAACAAGGGCGGCAAGACACCGGGGCCCTTGCGCGCGATGCAGCGCATCGGGGACAACGTGCGCCGTCGTCGGCCTTTCCGCGCCTGAAGCCGGGTTTCCTGTTGACGTTAACGTCAACTGCTGAATATCCTTGCCGAAATGGTCTGGGAACAGGCTGATCGAAGTTCAGGGGAGCGACTATGAGCCAGCACATCACGCGTGACGCCGCATATCAGGCCGTGGACCGGGACGATTTTCCCGCGATGATGGATGTTGATCGCTACAACCGTCGCAGCGACGCCTTCGACGAGATCATTGCCGCCACGCATGACCATTTCTGGGACCCGCTGGACCCTGCCTATGTCGACCTGTCGCAGCCCTTCGACCTGAAGAACGAATACCTGATGCCGGCGGAGCAGGTGCCGGAACTGTCGGGCGCGGTGAACGACCGGCTCGACGAGGGGCAGCGCATCCAGCTCGCCAATGAATCCACCCGCTGGGGCCTGTCCAGCATCCTGCACGGGGAGCAGGGGGCGTTGAGCCTTTCGGCCAGCCTCTGCCACATCATGCTGGACCCGGGCGCGCAGGAATATGCCAGCAACCAGGCGCGGGAGGAGGCACGGCATGTCACCGGTTTCGCTCGCTACATCGGCAACCGGTGGGGCACGGCCTACCCGGTCGGCGACGAACTGGGACGGCTGATGAACGAACTGGTGGCCGCACCGGAGGTCTACAAGAAGCTGGTGGGCATGCAGATGCTGGTCGAGGGACTGGCCATGGGCGCCTTCGCGAACCTGCACCGCCACACCAACGATCCGGTCCTGAAGCGGCTGGTGCAGCTGGTCATGACCGACGAGGCGTTCCATCACCGCTTCGGCAAGATCTGGGCGGACCGCACGATCCCGAAGCTGGACACGGCGGAACACGAGGTGGTGGAGGACTGGGCCGCGCGGTGTTTCGAGACGCTGCTGTTCAATCTGACCAATATCCGCCAGAAGCGGTCGATCTATCCCCAGTTCGGCCTGGACTGGGAATGGGTGCGGGATTCGGTGCGGGAGGTCTATGCGGACAGGGATTCACTGCGCCGCAAGGACCTGAAGGACCCGACCAACATCATGCGGGTACTGGTGAAGACACTGCTGAACGCGAACATCATCACGGACCGGACGCGACAGCTCTATGCCAACTGGCTGGATGTCGATGCGCTGGAACGCGAAGAGGGCCTGCATGTCGGTGAAGCGATTGCCGCCGATGGCATCGAATTCCTGAAGGGCGTGAACAAGGGGCGCCGGAAGATCGGCCAGAAGCCGATCTGATCGCACCGACCGGGTGCGCCTGACCTGATCGCACGGGACTGATCGCACTGGCCTGATCGCACGGGCCTGATCGCACTGGCCTGACGCCCGGGCCTGATGCACCGGGACCTGTTGCGCGCCACATTCATTGGCCGGTTGCCCCTGGACGTCCGCGGCCAGGGGCATGGCGTCTTGTCACACGCCATTGCGGGTCATGACCCCTTTGCATAGGTTCAGGTATCCCCATGCAGCAATCCGTCTGCGGCGCAATCGTGTCCCGCGCGAACGGGCTTGTCTGCAAACCGAAGGAGCACCCGATGAGCGATGCGATGACGAACGAACAGGCTGCGCTCTGGCTCGATGACATGCATACCCGGCTGGCGAAGTATGAACCGCTGCCGGAAAAGCTGGCCCCCGACAGCATCGCCGCGGCCTACGCGGTGCAGAGCGCCTTCGTGCGCCGGATGCAGATGCGTGGTCTGCGTTCGCTGGGTGCCAAGATCGCCCTGTCTTCCCCGCAGATGCAGGAAATGGTCGGCATCAACCACCCGGTCGGCGGCACCATTGTCGGTGCCGAGATACAGCAGTCACCGGCCCGCATCCGCGCGTCGCAGCTGGGCCGTGTCTGCATCGAATGCGAGGTCGCCGTGCGTCTGGGCAAGACGCTCGACCCGGCGGACGGGCCGTTCTCGGACGAGGACATTGCCGGTGCGGTCGATGCCTGTGCCGCGGCATTCGAGATCGCCGATGACCGCAATGCCGATTACACGTCGCTGGACGCCCTGAACATGATTGCCGACAACGCCTGGAACGCCGGGATCATCATCGGCGACGTGGTGACCGATTTCGATGCGGCCTCGCTGGCCGACGCGGACGCGGTACTGCACGTGAATGGCGAGAAGGTCGGGGAGGGCAAGGGCTCGGATGCCATGGGCCACCCCTTCAACAGCCTGAAGTTCCTCGCCAACGAATGGGCGTCGCACGGGCGGACGCTGAATGCCGGTGACTGGGTTCTGACCGGCACCGTGATCCGCACCTGCTTCCCCGACGTAGGCGCATCGCTGACTTATCAGCACAGTGTCCTGGGGGAGGTCCGCGCCGACATCACCTGACCGGGGCATCTCGATGATCTGACCGGAGGCTGCCTTGGCTGAACAACCCCTGCTCGTATGGTTCCGTCAGGACCTCCGGCTCGGCGACAATCCCGCGCTGCATGCGGCCGTTTCGACCGGCCGACCCGTCATCGCGGTCTACGTGCTGGATGACGGGAGCGCGGGGGAATGGAAGCCGGGCGGGGCCAGCCGGTGGTGGCTCAACCGTTCGCTGGGTGCGCTGGGCGAAAGCCTGGCGGAGCAGGGCAGCCGGTTGATCCTGCGCCGGGGTCCGGCCCGGCATGTCATCCCCGACCTGGTGGCAGAGACCGGCGCGAGTGGCGTGTTCTGGAACCGGCTCTACGAACCGCAGGCGATCCATCGCGACAGTGACCTGAAGGCCGCGCTGAAGGCCGACGGCATCCAGGTGCACAGCTTCGCCGGAAACCTTGCCTTCGAGCCATGGACGATCATGACCGGTGACGGCGGACCCTACCGCGTGTTCTCGCCCTTCATGAAGGCCTGCCTGCGTGCCGAGGCACCGGGGCGGCCCCTGCCCAGGCCGGTGAACTGGACCATGCCGGACGCGTGGCCGCGGTCGGATGCGCTGGACAGCTGGCAACTGCACCCGGTGGCACCCGACTGGTCAGGCGGGTTGCAGGAACACTGGACACCCGGTGAGGCCGGTGCGACGAACCGCTTCCTCGATTTCCTCGACGACCGCCTGGACGACTACGCAACCGCCCGTGACAGCATGGAGCAGGAAACCACGTCCCGCCTGTCGGCCCACTTGCACTATGGCGAGATCAGCGTGCGCACGATCTGGCACACCCTGGCCCACAGGCAGGCCGAAGGTGCCCGGTCGGTGGACAAGTTCAGGGCGGAAGTGATCTGGCGGGAGTTCGCCCACCACCTGCTGTTCCACTATCCGTCCCTGCCGGACGCGAACTGGCGCGACACCTTCGATGCATTCCCCTGGATGGATGATGTCGCGACCTACGACGCATGGTGCCGCGGTCGTACCGGCTACCCGCTGGTCGATGCCGGAATGGCGGAACTCTGGGCCACGGGCTACATGCACAACCGCGTGCGGATGGTTGCCGCGTCCTTCCTCGTGAAGCACCTGATGACCCACTGGAAGCGCGGGGCGGAATGGTTCTGGGACACGCTGGTCGATGCCGACCTGGCGAACAATTCCGCCAGTTGGCAATGGGTGGCCGGATCCGGCGCGGACGCGGCACCCTATTTCCGCGTCTTCAATCCCGTCCGCCAGGGCGAGCGTTTCGATCCGGCGGGTGTCTATGTCCGGCGCTGGGTTCCCGCCTTGAAGGATCTGCCCGACAAGTACATTCACGCGCCCTGGACCGCGCCGGATGCTGTATTGAGGGATGCAGGTGTGCGCCTGGGGGGGAATTACCCCCGCCCGGTCGTGGACCATGCGGAAGCACGCAAGCGCGCGCTTGCCGGCTATGAAACGATGAAACAGGGAAGTGGGTGATGCGCGTTATCAGGTCGGCCGAGTTTTCCGGAGAAAATGCCTGGGACGCCCTGCCGATCGAACGCATTGACGACGCCACCGTGCGGCTTCACTGGACCGACGCCCCCTACAGGTGGCACGTCAATGACGGGCCGGAGGTGTTCGTGGTGCTGGATGGCCAGGTGGACATGCATGTGCGCGATGGCGCGGGCGCGGTGCTGGTGCATCGGCTGGAAGTCGGCGACATCTTTCATGCCGAAAGCGGTGACGAACACGTGGCACACCCCGTCGGTACCGCGCGGGTGCTGGTCGTGGAGCGTGCGGGCAGCGTCTGACGCGTCCGACCCTGTTCACCGCAGGATGGCCCAAATGAACGGGCATGGCTTTACCTTGCTTGTAGTCTGTCCTAAATCCCATGAAACATTCGCTTGTCATGAGATTGTACGAGAAAAAAATGGACATTAAGCAGGGCTTTGTCGGTTCGGTTGGGAACACGCCTCTCATCCGCCTGAAACATGCGTCGGAAGAGACCGGATGCGAGATCCTGGGCAAGGCCGAGTTCCTCAATCCCGGTGGTTCGGTGAAGGATCGTGCCGCGCTGGCGATCATCGACGATGCGGAGCGGCGCGGGCTGCTGAAGCCCGGTGGCGTGATCGTCGAGGGAACGGCAGGCAATACCGGTATCGGCCTGGCGCTGGTGGCGGCCGCCCGTGGCTACAAGTGTGTCATCGTCATCCCGGAAACGCAGAGCGAAGAGAAGAAGGAAATGCTGCGGATCTGCGGTGCGGACCTGCGCGAGGTCCCGGCGCTGCCTTACAGCAATCCCGGCAATTTCGTCCGGTATTCCGGACGCTTGGCGGAGGAGATTGCCGCCAGCAATCCCAACGGCGCGATCTGGGCCAACCAGTTCGACAACGTGGCCAACCGCCAGGGGCATTTCGAGACCACGGGGCCGGAGATATGGGACCAGACCGATGGCAAGGTCGACGGTTTCATATGCGCGGTGGGCAGCGGCGGCACGCTTGCCGGTGTTTCTGCCGCCCTGCGCGCGCGCAGGGCCGATATCCAGATCGGCCTGGCGGATCCCCACGGCGCGGCGCTGTGGCACTACTACAAGCACGGCGAGCTGAAGTCCGAAGGTTCCTCGATCTCGGAAGGCATCGGCCAGGGACGCATCACGGCGAACCTGGAAGGCCTGACCGTTGATCATCCCTTCCGCATTCCCGACGACGAGATGGTGCGCACCACCTTCGAACTGGCGCAGCACGAGGGCCTGATCCTTGGCGGGTCCAGCGGCATGAATGTCGCCGGGGCCAAGCGGCTGGCGAAGGCGCTCGGGCCGGGCCACACCATCGTGACAATTCTCTGCGATGGCGGGCAGCGGTACTTCAGCCGCCTCTACAATCCCGCGTTTCTGGCCGAGAAGGGCTTGCCGACCCCGCCCTGGTTGGACTAATCCCGAGGGGCTGACACACCCGCTTGCCGGAGGCCCCACGATGACCGAGCCGCTTTTTCGCGACGATGCCTATCTGAGATCGTGCGACGCGACCGTCGTGGCGGTCACGGACAAGGGCGGCGTTGTCCTGGACCGCACGGTATTCTACCCCAATGGAGGCGGGCAGCCGGGTGACAGCGGCAGCATGCGCTGGTCGGACCAGGCACCGATCGTGATCGCCACTACCGTGAAGGGCGCGACCCCGGACGAGATCGTGCATGTTCCCGCCGAGGGTTCGGCGATGCCTGCCGTGGGCACCCCGGTGACCGTCGAACTGGACTGGGACCGGCGACACGCCCACATGCGCATGCACACCTGCCTGCATCTGCTTTCCGCCGTGCTGACCTTTCCCGTGACCGGCGGGCAGGTGGGCGCGGAAAAGAGCCGCCTCGATTTCGACATTCCCGAAGCGACCGTGGACAAGGACGATCTCACCGCAACGCTGAAAGACCTGATTGTCCGTGACGCGCCTGTTGGCATGCGCGGGGCCGCCGCCGCCCCACCCGCGGTACAGCAGGCCCTCGGGCAGACCACCTCCGCTTCGCCCCGCCGCGCCCCCGGGCCCCGTCGCCGCGCTGAGCGCTGCGTCCTTGGCTCGA
>CAJYBQ010000014.1 GCA_913064755.1 uncultured Alphaproteobacteria bacterium | reverse complement strand
GCCAGCCATCGGCTTCTCACCACCCATGGCGGAATGATCCATCTTCGAGTGATCCATGCCAGCCATCGGCTTCTCACCACCCATGGCGGAATGATCCATCTTCGAGTGATCCATGCCAGCCATCGGCATGGTGCCATGACCCATTGCAGTGTGGTCCACTTCACCCGCGGGCTTCGCGCCATGGCCCATCGCGGAATGGTCCATGCCTGCCATGTCGCCATGACCGGCCATGTCTCCCATGGTCAGCAGCGGCGCTTCCCGCAACGCGGGTACAGCCGAAGCCATCCCCATCCGGGTTGCCAGCGTGCCGCGGGCATAGGCCGTGCGGCCCATCGATTCGCCATAGATCGTGTAGGGACGGTCATCCTGCGGCTGAACGATGACATCATAGGTTTCGGCAACCGCGCTGCGAAACTCATCGACGACGACAGGCTGCACGTTGTTGCCATCCGCCTGCACCACCGTCATCTTCAGTCCGGGAATGCGGATGTCGAAATAGGTCATGGCAGACGAATTGATGAAGCGCAGCCGTACACGCTCTCCCGGCTTGAACAGGCCGGTCCAGTTCTGCCCCGGGCCCTTGCCGTTGATCAGCGGCGTGAAGCCCTGCACGTCCTCGATATCCGTCGGCATCATGCGCATGCTGCCCCAGTCGCTACGGTCATCGAACGCGGCACCCATACCCTTTTCGGACGCATCGTCGAAGAAGTCGAACAGCGTGCGCTGCTTCCGATTGTAGTAATCGGGCATCATCTTCAGATTCCGCATGATCCGGTCGCCCGAATGCGGATGGGCGTCAGCCAGCAGGATGACGTATTCCCGATCATAGCGGTACGGCTCGCGACCATTTTCCGGCTCGATCACGATGGCGCCATAGGCCCCGTCAGGCTCCTGGAAACCTGAGTGGCTGTGAAACCAGTAGGTCCCGTTCTGGGCGATCGGGAAGCGGTAGGTGAAGGTCTCCCCGGGGGCGATGCCCGGATAGCTGATCTTCGGCACGCCATCCTGCTGATAGGGCAGGATCAGGCCGTGCCAGTGGACCGACGTCGACTCGGAGAGATTGTTGGTCACGTTGATCGTGACATCCTCCCCCTCCTTGAACCGGAGCACCGGTCCGGGGCTTGCCCCGTTGAAGCCGATTCCGGATCGGGTGAATTCACCGGTATCAATCGTGACCTCGTCAACGGTCAGATTGTATTCACCGGCCTGGACACCGCCTGCGGCGGCAAGTGCCAGACCGGACCCGAGCGCCATGGCCCGGAGCATCTTGGCTGGATACATGTCGTGTGTCCTGTAATCGAACTTGCGGAAGGCCGTGGCCATCAGTGACCGAGGTGAATTCCACCCATCATGCCAGACTGGTAATGGCCGGGCACATTGCAGGCGAATTCCAGCGTCGCATGGGCCGGAAAGGTCCAGATGATCTCGGCCGTCTGCCCGGGTTCCAGCAGCACGCTGTTCGGATCGTCATGCTTCATGCCATGGGATCCATGGTTCATCATGCCATGATTGATCCGGTCGACCTCCAGGACACCGCTTTCCATCATCGCCATCATCTCTTCCTGATGGGCAGCATGCATGGCGGCGGTGCCGATGTTGAACTCGTGCACGAATTCACCCTTGTTGGTGATCACGAACCGAACCGTCTCGCCTTCCTTCAGTTCGAGCTTCTCAGGCTCGTAGAAGTTGTCGCGCATGGTCACGGCAATGGTGCGGGACACCTGGGACGCGGTGCCCGGCTTCCCGATATCGGGTCCTTTGCCGTGGCTACCCCCATGACTGCCCGCGGCAAGAACCGCAGCGGTGGAAACTGTTGAAAGAGCAAGGGCGAGGACAAGCGCGCGCACGCGCCGGGCGTTGTGGAAAGACATGGTTATTCTCCTGATGAAACGAAATTGCGGACCCGATTCACGAGTCGCGGACGTGTCGGTTCAGGAAAGGAGGCGCGGAGGCGGCAGTTGATAGCCGTCGGCCCATGAGCGCATGGAAGGCGTCAGGCTGCGTTCATGATCACCGACAGGACGTTCGGCATGCCGGTCCGGCGCTGGGACCATTGCAATCGTACACGTTCCGTGATCACAGACCCCGTCACCGACGCACATGCCACAGCTGTTCATGTTCGCCTGACCGGCGGAAGTCTCGGAACTGGCGTCAGTCATGGCCATCGCGTCCGGTGCCAGGTCAGCGTGCCCCGTATGCGGCGCATCATCATCGGATACGGCCATGGATGCCGCCATCAGTCCGCAGACCGCATGTGCAGGCGCAACCGCGCCCACCAGCATTGCAACAAGTGCAAGAAAGGCCATTATCGAACGCATTGTCGGGCGGGATGACATTCCGTCAAAATCTGCGCACGAAGCCCCTTTGTCAATACACAGGCCTGTCAACGGCTGGAAAGCCCCCCGGGGCGCGCATGTTTCAAGGGCCATGATTGGACAGGAACCCGATGAACGAACAGGACAGCCGTCCCATGGAAAGCGTCATCGACCAGGCAGTAGAAGAGGTCGAGGGCGAAGAGGTCACGGTGGCCGAGCTGCTGGAGATATTCAGTGATCGCGGCTTCGGCCCCATCCTGATCGCCCTCGGCTTGCTGGCCATCTCACCCATCGGTGCCATACCGACGGTCCCCAGCCTGCTGGCCCTGGTCATCATCCTCGTCTCGACGCAGATGGTGTTCGGGCGAAAATACCCCTGGGTCCCCGAACGGCTGAAACGCCAGGGTTTCCATGTCGACAGGGTGCAGCGCCTGCGCGACCGGGGCCAGGGATGGATCCGTCGGGTCGACTGGCTTTTCACCAGGCGCATGCAATGGGCGACCGTGGATGCCGCACGGCGTGCCGCCGCCATGCTCTGTGTCGGGCTGGCAATGCTGATGATCCCGCTGGAACTCGTGCCGTTCGCGGTGTTCCTGCCCGGTACGGCAATCCTTCTGTTCGGGCTGGCGCTGACCGCCAGGGACGGGTTCTTCATGCTGCTGGCCACGGCCCTTACCGTGACGACCTTCGTCCTGGCGATCGACTGGCTGAGCTGATTCAGTCCCGCGTCATCGTCCGGCGCTCCCCCGGTGCCGGGGGCTGTTCCGGCGCGCCGGCAAAGCACTGGGCAATCGACATCCATTCGGTGGCATTCGGCCCCGTCACCGACAGCCGCGTGTCGGCGATGTTGCGTACCTGCGTCACGACCTGGCAGAAATCCTCGGCCGGGCCTTCGATCAATTCGGCTTCGGACGGGTCATTCCAGGTCCAGATCGCGCCGGACGGGGCGGTCAGCCGGACATGCGGCGCCGGGGTCGGGGGCTTGCGATCCCGCACCATGTAGGTCCAGCCATGGGTATTGACGCCCAGGACGGCGATCGACTTGATCCGGTCCTCGTTCTGCCGCACGACGCCAAGCATGTCATAGACTTCCTGGCCATGTGCCCAGGTCTCCATCAGGCGTGCGGAGATCGATGAACGCACGCTCATCGACGGTCCCGCCCAGGGAACGCGCGCGGAGGGATCAGCCTCGGCGAACCGATCGGCCATGCCCTGGTAGTATTCGCGCCAAGCGCTGACCAGCGCCTGGCCGCCGATTCCGTCACGCCATTCCAGTTCGATGTCGCCAACATTGCCGCCAGCCTCCCGGCGGCTGATCACGCCCTGCATGAACTCCTGAAACTTGCCGGCGTCCGTCAGTGACAGGTCAGCGGCCCAGTTCCACATGTGCAGATGACCCAGAACACGGTCGATGGTCCAACCCTTGAACGCGGTCGGCACGCTGAAGGCACTCTCCGGCAAACCGCTCACCAACTGATGCAGAGCCTCGCTCTCCGCACGAAAATCCCCGGCTTGTTCCAGCACGTCAGTCCTCCCCCTCGGTCATGATCAGGTTCCTAGAATGCCCGCATCAGGCGAGATGGCAAGGTCGATTAACCCCACCTTAATTCCCGTCATGAGAGGTTCGGGGCACCACAACCTCAATGGCCGGGTACCGCAGATGGATACTCAGAAACCGACAAACGCCTTCAACAAGTTCATCGACAGCTGGATTCCGAGCGAACTGATGGAGGACCGCAACGCCACGCAGCGCGTGCGCATGTTCATCATCAGTCACACGCTTGGCCCATTCCTCGGCCAGACAATCACGTTGACGCTGTTGCTGCTGGATCCCGATCCGACCCCGCATGTCTGGGTCCTGGCCGGGTCGATCATGGCGTTCTTCATCTTCCCCTTCGCGCTGCGCTGGGGCAGCAAGCACTTCGACGCCCACAAGTGCTACAACCTGCTTGCCCTGCTGTCGGTGATGGACCTCGTCTTCGCCGTCCTCTGGGGGTCGTACCACTACGCGGGCATCAGCTCGCCATTCCTGGTCTGGCTGCTGGTGGTTCCGCTGCTGGCCTTCTTCTACCTCGGCTCCAACCGGATGGCCCGCTACTTCGTTTTCAGCGTGACCGGATCCGGGCTGATCGCCTTCTACCTGCTGTACCAGTTCGGTGGCGGTTTCCCCGATCACGTCGACAGCGACGCGCTGGTCCCGATCGGCATCATCTCCATCATCTGCGCCATGGCCTATGTCACCATGATGGCGGTCTACTACGCCAATGTCGTGGATTCCCAGTCGGAACTCTATGCCGAGATCGAGCGGCATCAATCCACGTCCGCCCAGCTGCTGGAAGCGAAGGAAGAGGCAGAGCGCGCCAATGGTGCCAAGTCCGATTTCCTGGCCAAGATGAGCCACGAACTGCGCACGCCGCTCAACGCCGTGATCGGCTACAGCGAGATGTTGCTGGAGGACGCGGAAATCGACGGGCGCGGCGAGGATTCCGCCGACCTGAAGAAGATCAACTCCGCCGGCAAGCACCTGCTGGCGCTGGTCAGCGAAGTGCTCGACCTGTCGAAGATCGAAGCCGGCAAGATGGAACTCTATACCGAGGAAATCGACCTCGACGGCTTTGTCAGCGAGGTTGCTTCCACCTGTCGCCAGATCATCGCCAAGAACGCCAACGAACTGGTGATCCAGCGGTCCACCGACCTGGGTCGCCTGGAATGCGATGCCACCAAGCTGCGCCAGGCCTTGCTGAACCTGTTGTCGAACGCGGCAAAGTTCACCGAGAACGGTCGCGTCACCCTGCTTGCCCGGCGCGAAAGGATCGACGGCCGCGACTGGGTGAAGATCGAAGTGCAGGACACCGGCATCGGCATATCCCCGGAAGAGGTCGGGAACCTGTTCCGCAACTTCTCCCAGGCAACGCCATCCATCTCGTCGAAGTTCGGCGGCACCGGCCTGGGACTGTCTCTGAGCCAGAAGCTCTGCCGCTTCATGGGTGGCGACATCACCGTCGAGAGCATCGTCGGCGTCGGCACCACGTTCACCATCATCCTGCCCGCCAACAGCCGCGCCCTGGCAACCGTGTCCAGCCCGGCCACCGGGCCCTCCGACCCGGTAGAAGCCGAGACGTCGGGCAAGGTCACGCAGTTGACCGCCTTGCAGCCACGCCCCGCCCAGGATGGCGAGACGCAGGTCATCCTGGTCATCGATCCCGACCCGTCAGCCCGGGAAATCATGGATCGGCTGCTGCAGAAGGAAGACTATCGCGTCGTCATGACGGAGCACCTCGCCGACGGCATCGACCTCGCCCGCAGCCTGCAGCCCGACGCGATCGTGCTGGACGTGGCCACCAGCGATGGCGACGAGGGCTGGCTGACCCTGTCCGACCTGCATGACCACGCCACGACAGCCGCCATTCCCGTCATCGTTCAGACCATCATCGACGATCCGCGCAAGGGCTACCAGTTGGGGGCCTCCGCCTACCTGGTGAAACCCGTGAACAAGGAAGCCCTGCTGGAAACCATCGGCCAGGTCTGCGACGAGGCCGTGCATGCGGGCAACGAGGTCCTGGTCATCGATGATGGCGGCACGGCATCACCGTCGGCGGTCACCGCGATTCGCGAGGCCGGCTGGCATGTCACCGTCGTGCCGGACTTCGGCATCGGCCTGACCCGCGCCCACCAGGTTCAGCCCCAGTTGATCATCGTCGATACGGAAAGCCCCGGCAGCAGCCTGGACGCATTCCTGGATGGCCTGCACGACCTGGCAGGCGTGCCGATCCTGCTGCTGTTCGCGGCGGATGCGGATCCGGGCACCGCGCCCATCGTCCCCGGCAATGCAACCACGCTGTTCCACGCCCGCGACGGTCGGGACACGCGTTCCCTGGCGCTGAAGATGCTTGAGGGTGGTGACCCAACCACGAGGATTATCAAGAAGGAGGCAGCACATGGCTGAGATCCTGTTGGTCGAAGACAACGAGATGAACCGCGACATGCTGGGACGCAGGCTGGAGCGTCGGGGCTATTCCGTGATCTTCGCCGTTGACGGCCCCGGCGGGGTCGCCGCCGCCAAGGACAAGCGCCCCGACCTCATCCTGATGGACATCGCCCTGGGCGACATGGATGGCTGGGAAGCGACCCGGTTGATCAAGGCCGACCCGGATACCATGGCCATCCCGGTGATCGCGCTGACGGCCCATGCCCTGTCGAGCGACCGCGAACGCAGTGCCCAGGTCGGGTGCATCGACTTCGACACCAAGCCGATCGACATGCCCCGACTGCTGCGCAAGATCGAAGCCTGCCTGGAAGGGCGCTCGGCATCCGCCGCGTGAACCGGGGCCGGCCCTGTCGCCGCTGAAGAAGCGGCGTCACGGCCCCCCGTGCCTTCTGCCAGGCGGTCGGGATGTCTGGAACTCGGACTGCCCGTAGGTCTGGCATTCCCCGGCCGGACGTGATTCCATCGCGGCACCCGCAGACGTGCCGCAGAATGGAACCCAATGCCCACCGCATCACCTGATACCGACCGTCGGCACATGCACCACGCGTTGCGCCTGGCCCGCCGTGGTCTTGGGCGCACGGCGCCGAATCCGGCGGTCGGCTGCGTGCTGGTCCGGGACGACATCATTGTCGGTCGGGGCTGGACCGCACCGGGTGGCCGCCCCCACGCGGAGACCGCGGCCCTCGCCCAGGCCGGGGGCCGGGCGTCGGGTGCCACCGCCTATGTCACGCTGGAACCCTGCAGCCATCACGGACAGACCCCGCCCTGCGCCGATGCGCTGGTGGCGGCCGGTGTGGCGCGCGTCGTCATTGCCATGACCGACCCGGATCACCGCGTCGACGGACGCGGCCTCGAACGGTTGCGCGACGCCGGGATACAGGTCGAAACCGGTGTCCTGGAAGACGCAGCAAGGGATGTGAATGCAGGGTTCATCCTGCATCGGACAACGGACCGCCCGCTTGTCACCCTGAAGGTGGCGAGCAGCATGGATGGCCGCATCGCCACCGCCAGCGGCGAGAGCCGGTGGATCACCGGCCCGGCGGCGCGGGCGTCCGGCCACCTGTTGCGGGCAACCCATGACGCGATCCTGATCGGCGCGGGCACCGCCGTTGCCGACGACCCGGAACTGACCTGCCGCCTGCCCGGCATGGAGGATCGTTCCCCGGTACGGGTGGTGCTCGATCGCCATCTGCGGCTGCCCCTGACGGGACGGCTGGTGAGCAGCGCGGCATCCGTTCCCCTGGTCATCTTTGCCGACGCGGGCTGCGACAGCCTTCGACGCGATGCGCTGATCGACGCGGGTGTGGACATCCGCCACGTACAGCCGGATGCCGCCTTGCGACCCGACATTGCCGCCGTGCTGCACAGCCTGGCCGACAGCGGCATCACCCGCTTGCTGGTGGAAGGCGGCGGTCAGATTGCCGCGTCGTTCCTGAACGCCGGGCTGGTTGACGGCATCCACTGGTACCGGGCCGGGCGGGTGCTGGGCGGCGATGGACTGGCCGCGCTGGCACCGCTCGAATACGCGAATCTGGCTGCTGCGCCCCGCTTCCAGCGCATGACCTCTACCCCCCTTGGCGACGATCTGCTGGAAACGTGGCGCAGGCAGGCGTAAAACCCCTGCTCGCACCCGACCGTATTCCTGTGTTGAGAAGAAACCGCATGTTCACCGGCATCATCACCGACATCGGCCGCATCCGCGCCATCGAACCCCGTGGCGACATGCGCCTGACCATTGAAACAGCGTTCGACATGGCCACCGTGGACATGGGCGCATCCATCGCCTGCCACGGCATCTGCCTGACCGTGGTGGCCAAGGGCGAAGGCTGGTTCGCCGTGGATGTCAGCCAGGAAACGCTGGACCGCACGGCGCTCGGCGCCCTCGGCGAAGGTGCGCGGATCAACCTGGAGCGGTCACTGCGGGTCGGCGATGAACTGGGTGGCCATATCGTCACCGGCCACATCGACGGGGTTGCGGTGATCGAGGCCCTGGAGACCGTGGGCGACAGCCGCCGATTCGTGTTTCGCGCGCCCGATCAACTGGCCCGCTTCGTGGCGGAAAAGGGTTCCGTGTCGCTGAATGGCGCGTCGCTGACGGTCAATTCGGTGGACGGTGCAACATTCGAGATCAACATCATTCCCCATACCCAGTCCCGCACCACCTTCGGTGATGCGCAGGTCGGGGACCGGGTCAATATGGAAATTGACGTGCTGGCGCGGTATGTGGCGCGTCTGCAGGACACGGCGGCACTCTGACCGCCAACCATTCATTCGTTTCAGGATGTAGACATGTCATCGGAATACACCCGCTACCTCTCCTCCATCGAGGACGTCGTCGAAGATGCGCGCAACGGCAAGATGGTCATCCTCGTGGACGACGAGGACAGGGAGAACGAAGGCGACCTCTACATCCCGGCGCAGTTCGCGACGCCGGAAGCCGTAAACTTCATGGCCAAGCATGGTCGCGGCCTGATCTGCCTCTCGCTGTCGCAGGACCGGGTCGATGAGCTTGGCCTGTCGCTGATGTCCCAGAACAACAAGGCCCGGCACCAGACCGCCTTCACGGTTTCGATCGAGGCCAAGGACGGCATCTCCACCGGCATTTCCGCCCACGACCGGGCCCTGACCATCCAGGTCGCCATCGACCCGGACCGTTCGGCCCAGGACATCGTCACACCGGATCATGTCTTCCCGCCGGTGGACAAGGATGGCGGGGTGCTGCGCCGCGCCGGACATACCGAGGCGGCGGTGGACATCGCCCGCATGGCCGGGCTGAACAAGGCGGGCGTGATCTGCGAGATCATGAACGACGACGGGACGATGGCCCGCATGCCGGACCTGATCAAGTTCGCGCAGTTCCACAACATGAAGATCGCCACGATCGCCGACCTGATTGCCTATCGCCGCCGTTCCGAGAAGCTGGTGAAGCGCAACTTCGAGACGACGCTGTCCAGCGAGTTCGGTGGCGACTTCAACCTGGTGGTCTTCAATTCCGACGTGGCATACGCGGAACCCCTGGCGCTGGTGAAGGGCGACATTTCCGGCGACGAGCCGCCGCTGGTGCGCATGCACGCCTATGACCCGCGCAATGACCTGTTCGGCGAGGTCGGCGGCAAGGCCAAGCAGCTGGAACAGGCCATGCGCATCATCGGTGCCGAAGGCCGGGGCGTGATCGTGTTCCTGCGCGAAACCCGCGAACTGCGCATGTCGGAGTTCCTGCAATTGCAGGAGGAGGGCAATGTGCAGCAGCTTCGCGAGTTGCGTGACTACGGCATTGGTGCGCAGATCCTCACCGACCTCGGCATCTCCCGCATGGTGCTGCTGACCAATTCACCCAAGAACGTCGTCGGGCTGGAGGGCTATGATCTCGAGATCGTCGGCACCCGCCCCCTGAAGGAAATCTGATCATGGCCGGACCGCACCTGCTGATCGTCGAATCCCCCTATTACGAACACATCGCCAGGGGGCTGGCCGCCGGGGCCATCGCTGCCATCGAGAAGGTCGGTGGCACCTATGACCGGCTGGAAGTGCCCGGCGCGCTGGAGATCCCCGGTGCGATCGCCATGGCCGAGGCCGCGGTCGACCGGGGTGATCGCACCTACGAAGGCTATGTCGCGCTCGGCTGCGTCATTCGCGGCGAGACGCTGCACTACGAGATCGTGTCGAATGAATCCGCGCGCGGACTGATGGATCTGACGATCTATGACGGTGTCGCGGTCGGCAACGGCATCATCACGGTGGAGAACGAGGCGCAGGCCATCGCGCGTTCGGACCCGGCGCAGAAGGACAAGGGCGGTGACGCGGCGCGCGCCGCGATCCGCATGGTGGAAATCCGCCGCGGGCTCGAAACCGAATCATGAGCAACCCCCGCGCCAACCGGTCGAGTGCCGAAGACCGGCGGAAACGCAGCACCGCCCGCATGCATGCCGTGCAGGCCGTCTACCAGCTGGAAATCAACGACGGTCGCGTGGCCGACGTTGTCGCCGAATACCAGGACCACCGCCTGGGGCATGACATCGATGGCGAGGCCCTGCTGATCGCGGACCGGGATTTCTTCCAGGACCTGGTGATCGGCACGGCTGACCGGCACCTGGAACTGGACCGGATCGTCGAACGCTCCCTCAGTCTCGACTACACCATGGACCGGCTGGAAACCCTGCTGCGGGCCCTGTTGCGCGTCGCCGCCTACGAGATGCTGGCGCGTGTCGACGTGCCGGCCAAGGTCGTCATCAACGAATACGTCGACCTGGGCGTTGCCTTCTTCTCCGGTGGTGAAACCGGGCTCGTGAACGGGGTCCTCGACCGCATGGCACGCGAGATCCGTCCCGGCGAGATCGACGACAGCCGCCGGCGTTGAAACCCGTGCTGCAGATGGAGTTGCCGGGGTGACCATCGAAGGTGGCGAGTTCGGAGTGATTGCCGACCTGCTGGCCCCGCTGGCAGCCGACGGAGCCTTCGACCTGACCGACGACGCAGCGCTGTTGCCGGAATTGCCGCCCGGACAGGGCTGGGTGGTGACCAAGGACGCGATGATCGCGGGCGTGCACTTCCTTCCCGACGACCCGCCGGACCTGATCGCGCGCAAGCTGTTGCGGGTGAACCTGTCCGACCTCGCTGCCATGGGTGCGGTTCCGGTGGGATACCTGCTGGCCACGGCCTGGACGGCGGAGACCGACAGGGACTGGATCAGCCGGTTCGTCGCCGGGCTGGCGGCGGACCAGGCGACCTATGGCATCGGTCTGTACGGCGGCGATACCGTGTCCACCCCCGGCCCCCTCGGCCTTTCCCTGACCGCACTGGGCACGGCCGCCCGCGACGGCCTGTTGCGCCGCAACGGCGCGCAGCCGGGCGATGACATCTACGTTTCCGGCACCCTGGGCGATGCAGCCCTGGGTCTGCGGCTGCTGCAGGGTGACCTGGCGGTCGAACCGGAACACGCCGCCTTCCTGTCCCGACGCTATCGCCTGCCCGAACCCCGTTGCGCCCTGGGCCCGGCGCTGGTCGGCATCGCGACCGCCGCGCAGGACATCTCCGACGGGCTGCTGGCCGACCTAGGCCATATCGCAAGGCAGTCGGGCGTCGGCGCGGAAATCCACCTGGAACTGCTGCCCCTGTCCGTTGCTGCCCGCGAAGCCCTGGTGGAACGGCCCGACCTGGCGCAATTGCCGCTGCATGGCGGCGACGACTACGAACTGGTCTTCACGGCCGCCCCGGAAAACCGCGACAGGATCAGCGCCGCGGCCAGGCAAAGCGGAACAGCCGTTTCCCGCATCGGGCGCATCCTGGCGGGCGAGACGGTTCAGGCGCTCGCCGCCGGTCGCCCCCTGCCCGCCCGGAAGACCGGCTGGCAGCACTTCTGAGCGTGTCTGTTTCAACGCGCTGGACCGGCCAACGCCAGCCCTTAAGCGTTTGGTCAGGATTCACCCGTAGTCTTCCCACCTGATCTACCAGTTCCGGCAAAGGGTGTGCGAGTTCCATGAAAAAGCTGATCATTATCGGTGGTGCTGTCCTGCTTCTGGGCGGCGGCGGCGCGGCGGCATTCATGATGATGGGTGGCGAGGACAAGCCCGCGCAGGCCGAAGCTGCCATGCCCGAGATCGTGCTGAGCGATGACCCGGTCTACCTCAGGCTGGATGGTCTGACCGCGCCGATCATGAAGGGCACCCACGTCCGCCACTACATCTTCCTGAACGTCAGCATCGAGATGGCGGATGATTCGGCCCGCTCCGACGCCAGCCCCCTGAAGCCGCGGCTGCAGGACGCCTTCCTGCGGGAATTCTACAGCAAGACGATTGCCAAGGGCGACGGCACCATCGACTTCGCGAATGTCTCCAAGCGCCTGACCAAGCAGGCCAAGAAGGTCCTGGGCGACGACCAGGTCCTCGGCGTGCTGATCACGCGGGCAATGCGCGGCGCCGGCTGACACCTTTCCCGACCATGCTTGAACGCCGGGATGGCCCCGCCGCAAGGCGTGGCAGGGTGCCGCCGCGACAGGCATCCCCGGCGGTACTACCATTCCCGGCATGTATCGGGACCGCGAAGCCTGCCCCCACCGAAATGACCGTGCTGCGCCCGGGCTGACATCGGTATCCGGGTCGCGCTTGCGGCCTTGCGGTTCATTGACTGAACCCCGGAGGCAGTGGCCGCGATGAAACTCCTCGTTCTTGGTGGTTACGGCGTCTTTGGCGGGCGACTTGCCCGGCTGATATCCGACATGCCGGAACTCGAGGTCCTCATCTGCGGCCGCGACCCGGAACGGGCGGCAGCCTTCTGTGCCACATGTGACGGTCCGGCACGGTTCAGGCCGCTGCGGCTTGATCGCGCCGCCATCGCGCAGGCGCTGGCGGTCGAGCGACCTGACCTGGTCGTCGATGCGTCCGGGCCGTTCCAGCTTTATGGCGAAGATTGCTACGGCGTCGTAAGGGCCTGCATCGCCGCGCGAACGGACTACATGGATTTCGCCGATGGCGCCGATTTCGTCTCCGGTGTGTCCCGCTTCGATGCCGATGCCAGGGCGGCAGGCATTCATGTCCTCTCCGGTGTCAGCAGCTTTCCGGTCCTGACCGCCGCAGTCCTGCGCCGCATGGCCGAAACGATGGAAATCGTGTCTGTCGAAGGCGGCATTGCGCCCTCTCCCTTCGCCGGTATCGGGCTGAACGTGATGCGTGCCGTGATCGGCTATGCCGGCGCGCCGGTCAGGCTGCGCCGCAACGGTGTCACGACAGAAGCGATCGGACTGGCAGAAAGCATGCGCTACACGATTGCCGTTCCCGGGCGGTTGCCGTTGCGAAACATTCATTTCTCCCTGGTGGACGTGCCGGACCTGCAGGTCATCCCGCCCGAGCACGACACCCTGAAGGACATCTGGATGGGGGCCGGCCCCGTGCCGGAGGTCCTGCACCGCGCCCTGAACCTGCTGGCCCGGGCAAGATCGACCTTCGGCTTGCCTTCCATGGTTCCGCTGGCCGGACTGTTCTACCGGGTCCTGAACCTGATGCGCTTCGGTGAACATCGCGGGGGCATGTTCGTGCAGGCCCGCGGCATCCGCGACGGCCAGGAGGTCACGCAGGGCTGGCACCTGCTCGCCGAAGGCGATGACGGCCCCTTCATCCCTTCGATGGCGATCGAGGCCATCATCCGCAAGTCCGTTGCCGGGGCACGGCCTGAACCCGGCGCAAGGCCCGCGACGCGGGCGCTCGAACTGGACGACTACGAAAGGCTGTTCGAAGGGCGGACGATATATTCCGGCATGCGCAGCCCCGAACCGCAGACCGCGCCGCTCTACCGGAAGATCCTCGGCACGGCGTTCGAGGCCTTGCCCGACAGGGTAAGGGCCCTTCACCAGCCGACGGAGACCCGCGAATGGACAGGGCATGCCCGCGTCCGCCGGGGAACGGGATGGGGCGCAAACGCCATCGCCCGGTTGCTGGGATTTCCGGGAGGTGCGGACAGGGTTCCCGTCAGCGTCGTGCTCTCGCCACGGCAGGGCGGCGAACTCTGGACAAGGAATTTCGGCGGCAGCAACTTCAGTTCGATCCAGGAATGCGGCACGGGACGGAATGATCACCTGTTGATCGAACGCTTTGGCCCGGTCAGCGTTGCGCTCGCCCTGGTGCTGGCGGAAGACCGGTTGTTTCTCGTGCCCCGAAGCTGGTCGTTCCTGGGTATCCCCCTGCCGAGATTGCTGCTTCCCGATGGCACCAGCTTCGAGACCGAGGTGGACGGGAAATTCCGCTTCGATGTGGAGATTTCCATGCCGCTGCTGGGGTTGATCGTCGCCTACAAGGGTGACCTTACCGAGATCGAACCAGCCGCTCCATCGCCCGACGGCGCCGCATAGACAGGTGTCGACGCGGGTCCATGCAATGGTGGACCGCCCTAGTACACGGCAAGGTAGCGCGCGCATTGCTCCCCGGGGGACAGGCCGTCGAGGACCGCCAGTTCACCGCGCTTGTGGGCCTGGTAGACGGCCGCGAACTCCGCACCGAACCAGCTCGTGATCGCGGGTTCCGCCGCCATCGCGTCCAGCGCGGCACCAAGGCTGGTGGGCAGGCGTTCGATCCCCATCCGGGCGAGTTCCTCTGCCGCCATCACGCTCAGGTCGGCTTCCGTCACAGGCGGTGCGGCAAGGCCACGAACAATGCCTTCTGTCCCCGCATGAATGATCGCGGCCAGTTGCAGATACGGGCTGGCCGCCGCGTCGCAGGCGCGGACCTCCAGGTTGAACTGCTTGGCGATATCCAGCGGGTCGAGTGTCGTCACCGGGCATATCCGCACCGAGGCCTCCCGGTCCCGCAGGCCCAGGTTGTTGTATGCGGCGCTCCAGCGATGCGGTGTCAGCCGCAGGCTCGAGATCGCGCTGGGGGCCAGCAGCGCCAGGATCGACGGCAGGAAGGTGGTGATACCGGCGGCAAATGACGCGGCGACCTCCGACAGCCCGGTGTCGCTGTCCGGGTCATGCGTGACGGGCTTGCCGGCGCTGTCGTTCAGGCTGATGTGGACATGCACGCCGTTGCCGACCCCTGCCGGGTCTCGAATGGGCGTGAAGGTGGCCCGTCGCCCCTCCTCCATCGCCGCGACCCGCACCAGTTCGCGCAGGATGACGGCCTGGTCGGCCGCACCCAGCCCGCTGGACGGTTTCATGGTCACCTCGAACTGGTCGGCACCGAATTCCTTCATGAAGGTATCGGGGCGCAGGTTGTTGCGCGCCATCAGCTTGAAGATCCGTCGCCCCATCGCCGCGCCGCTGCGGGCACCGGCCAGTGAATAGGCGGTACCGGTACCGCCGGCATCACCGGCGTCGCCGCCCAGCACCTGGAATTCATGTTCGAAGGCCGCGGTCACGTTCAGGCCCGCGACATCATCCAGTCGCCGCAGCGCCTGTTTCAGGATGGACCGGGTGCAGCAGGTCCAGGGGTCGCCGTCCAGGGTGACGATATCGCCCAGCATGACATGCTCCACCGGTTCCCCCACGGCGTCACGAACCACGTATGTGGCGTTCGGATCCGGGATCAGCGCCAGGTCGCCAAGCGCACCAAAGGGGCTTTCGGCAATCACGTCGAAGCAGGTGATCATCACGTTGGTCGGCGTCCAGCCGATGCCCCGCTTCAACCGGTTCGGCAGGTCGCTCTCGGGGAAACCCTTGCCCCGGACCTGCCCGGCGATATCGCAGCAGCAGGCCATGATGATCTGATCGCTGGTGCCCATGATGTTCGCTCCCTGAAGGCGGGGCACGGCAACTGTCGCCGCACCGGTTGCGGGGAATCATCGCGTCGTCGCATAGTTCCGTCAAACTGGAGTGCCCGATGCTGACTGCCGCCGATGCCGATCCCGTCCTGTTTCACCGCGCCCGGGCCGATGGCACCGACGGCGGCCGGATCCTGCTGACATGCGAACACGGCGGGCGCGCCATTCCATCGGCACTGGCCGACCTGGGCATTCCGGCGGCGGAGATGGACCGCCACATCGCCTGGGACATCGGTGCCATGGCACTGTCCCTGGCCCTGATGCACCGTGTTTCGGGGCGGCTGGTGGCGCAGCACTACAGTCGGCTCGTGATCGACTGCAATCGGGGACCGGTCTCGCCGGACCTGGTGCCCGACGTCAGCGACGGCACCCACATTCCGGCCAACAAGGGCATATCGCAGGCCGGGATCGACGCCCGCATGGCCGCGATACATGCACCGTTTCACGCCCGCATCGCCGCCGAGATCCGGCACCAACGACCGGCCCTGCTGGTATCGATCCACAGCTTCACACCGGTGATGGCAGGGGTATCACGCCCGATGCACGCGGGTTTCCTGGCCAATCGCATGCCCGCGGTATCCGATCGTTTCATGGCCTCGTTCGCCCGCCATGCGCCCGAACTGACCGTCGCGCAGAACGCACCCTACGCGGTCGATGACATCAGCGACTTCACCGTTCCGGTCCATGGTGAAGCCAATCGTCTGCCGCATGTGCTGGTGGAGGTGCGGAACGACCAGTTGCGCGACGAACAGGGCATCGAACGCTGGGCCGACCTGCTCGCCCTGGCCATTCATGACGTGGAGACCAACCCGTGAACCAGAACCATCCGACCACCCGCGACCTGCCGCTGGACCCGGCAGGCAGTGCCCTGCTGTTCATCGACGTGCAGAACTTCAGCGCCGACCGGCAGGGCGCGGAATACGACGGGATGGACGCGGCCCACTTCGAGACCCATTACGGCGCGTTCTTCCGGCACTTCGAGACCACGGTGCTGCCCAACATGCAGCGGCTGCAGGCGGGCTGTCGCGCGGCGGGCATCGAGGTCATGTATACCGTGATCGAAAGCCTGACCCTGGACGGGCGGGACCGCAGCCTCGACTACAAGATCACCGGGTTCAACGTGCCGAAGGGGTCACGGGACGCAAGGGTCGTGGACGGCCTTGCCCCGGGGGCGGACGAGATCGTCATCCCCAAGACATCCTCCAGTGTCTTCATCTCCACCAACATCGACTACGTGCTGCGCAACCTCGGTGTCCGGCAACTGGTCATCAGCGGCCTGCTGACCGACCAGTGTGTCGATTCCGCGGTGCGCGATGCCTGCGACCTCGGCTACCTCGTCACAGTGGTGACGGATGCCTGCGGCACGCATTCCATGGAGCGTCACGAGGCGTCGCTGCGCCTCAATCGCGGCTATTGCCGACAGGTCACGACAGACGCGTTGCTGGCGGAATTGGACAGAGACGCACTTTGACGGGACTGCATGCCAGCCCCGGGCATTCATCATTGCCGGGGCGGACATGCCTGCTATCGTTTCCACATAGCCTGTTTCTCGCTGTTCCGGAGGACGTGTGACCATGTCGACTGTTGATCCGATTACCCTTTCCGTCGTGCGCGGCGTGCTGGAAACCACCCAGCGTGAAATGACGCTGGCGCTGGAAAAGACGGCACGGTCCAGCGTCTTCAACCTGGCGCATGATTATTCCAATGCTCTGTTCAACCACGTGCCGGAAATGATCATGCAGGGGCAGGACATTCCGATCCACCTGGGCAGCCTGATCCCGGCGATGAAATGCGTTGCCGGATATTTCGGTGACGACATCCATCCCGGCGACGTGATCCTGCACAACGACCCGGCCTACATGGGCAGTCACATGATCGACACCTGCATGTACAAGCCGGTGTTCTACAACGACGAACTGGTGTTCTGGACCGTCTGCAAGGGCCACCTGACCGACATCGGCGGACCGGTTCCCGCGGGCTACAACCCCGATGCGACCGAGATCTATGCCGAGGGGCTGCGCATTCCGCCGGTGAAGATCTACGACACGGGCGTTCGCCTCTATGACGTGGTGAACCTGCTCCTGACCCACCTGCGCGCCCGCCGCGACCAGGACGGTGACCTGCACGACCAGCTCGGTGCCGTGCAGGTGGGAGAGCGCAACCTGATCGCGCTGCTGGACAAGTACGGCCTGAAACAGGTTCAGGACTGCATCGCGGAACTGATGAACATGGCCGACCGCCAGATGCGCGGCCTGATCGGCACGGTGCCGGACGGCACCTATGTCGGCAAGTCGTCGGTCGAGGATGCCGGCCACGGCTTCGGCGAACTGGAGATCACGGCGACGGTGACGGTCGATGGCGACAGCTGCCATGTGAAGATCGACAGCCCGCCGCAGATTCCCTACTTCATCAATTCCTACGAGGGCAATTCGTACTCCGGCGTCTACCTGGGCATCATGATGTTCGCGCAGGTACCGCCGCCCTACAACGAGGGGCTGTACCGCTGCGTGTCCGTCGACATGGGTCCGAAGGGAACGCTGTGCAATGCGGAGGAACCGGCCCCGCACATGAACTGCACCACGACCCCGATGGAAACACTGACCGACGCGGTCAGGCTGGCATTCGAGGCGGCGGCACCTGACAAGGTCTCGGCGGGCTGGGGCCATGCCAATGGCTGCAACATCGCGGGTTGGGATACCCGCCATGACGAGGAATACGTGTCGATGATCCTGGCGTCGATCATCTCCGGCGCCGGGGCCACCCCGACCCAGGATGGCTGGCACGCCTGCGGTCCCGAATGCTGTTTCGGTGCGCTGACGTCGGGCGATATCGAACTGCTGGAATATTCCTATCCAATCGTCATCCACCAGTACAGCCTGATGACCGACAGCGGCGGCGCGGGCAAGTACCGGGGCGGTTCCGGCACCTGCTGGGAGGTCGAGCCCCTCGACAAGCCCATGGACTTCATCACCTTCGGCGAGGGACGGCATACCCCGGCGGCGGGTGCGGCCGGTGCCTTCTCGCGCATGGTGGAATCGAAGGTCGGGCGGATCGAGATCAACCGCGGCGGCAAGGTCGAGACCATCAAGAAGAACGTGATCGAGGTGATCAACCCAGGTGAGCGGGCCGCGAACATGAACCCCGGCGGCGGCGGTTACGGCAATGCCTACGAGCGCGACATCGATGCCGTGATCATGGACGTCCGCAACAGGCTGGTGTCGATCGAGGGGG